>JAKEHZ010000151.1 GCA_022614735.1 Acidobacteriota bacterium
ACATCTCATCGCACCAGTAATACCAGCCCCGCTTGAAGCAGTTTACCCCGTTCTTTTGCAATACACGGCTGTCCGTCTTCATCAGCAACAAGGAGACCGTTTCCGGCGAAATATCGTAGCGCGTTCGATACAGCCTGAGGTATTCCGCCTGCGGGATCAGAGTCGCGCCGCCCTCCAGATTCGTTCTCTCATGCGGAGTCTGGTTGAAGTCGGCGATAAATTGCGCGAGCTTTGCCTGATACTCTTTCCAACTGATCAACGGTGAGCTTTCACGGCGGCCTCGTTCAAAGACTTGTTGCTGCGAAAAGATCTGCTTCAACCGCTCCGGCCTGCTCTCCGGGCTGGAGCCGCAATACTCGTCGAAGGTGTTCTTTTCCCACTCAGACACCGTGCGAAAGAAGCGTTCCACCGGTTTCTCTTTCGCGTTGTAGCCGCGCGCGAAGAGGTGACTGATTTGCAGATCCTCCGGAATGCCGACCTGTCTTTGCGTCAGTATCAACTCCAGGCCGCCGGATGGCGTCATTGCCTGCTGATGCACGGCGATGACTTTTCCATTCCAATCGTGTGAGCGGTAATCCTTGCCCTGGTCGGTATAGATGTAAGAGTGAAAATTGTATTCCGGCCGCGGCGGCGGCTGCGCCCCGAAATTCAAGATCCCATCTGCATAGGCCAAGCCGGCCGTCTCCGACGACGGTTTCCGGTCCAGATACCAACCCCAGATGAGGCCGGTTCGCAGGTCCTGCCAGACTGTCAGCCATGGCCGCCTGGCTTTGCCATGGTCGTTTACGAAAACGTCCCGTTCACTGTGGTCGCCGCAGAGGACCTGCAGGGCCTCCAGATCGGCATAGTCGCGCGGCACATACGGCGCGTAGCGCGACTCATAAGCGCTCCAGCCTCTGTCGCGCACAATCTTCACGATCCCAGGCATTTCGCGCCAGCGCCGGTAAAGCCAGGACTCGCCAGGAATCTTCCATTTCAGACGCTTAGCTTCTTTTTCCCAATCGAGATAGAGCCGATGCGGACTGTGATAATCGTGCCAGTGCTCCTGGATCCACTCCACCGCTTCACGCGTTATCCGCGCCAACCTTTGGTCTGACTCGTCCATTTCGGCGCTGGATTCTTCCCTGACAAAGACCGATAGTCCTTCCTTTCGATAATCGCGAGCCCAACGGTCGAGAGTGTGGGGCGAGGGCGGATTGCGGCGATGAGGTTCGCGGCGGATGATCACCGGGTCGGTCGATCCTGCTTGCCTGCAAAGCATCAGGACCTCGGGCGCGAATTCAAAACGGCCGCCAGGTTTTGCGCGGCTCCGTTTCGGTTTGATCTCAAGATAAGCTTCGGCGATCGCGGCCAGGCGTTTTATCTCTGAGATCCAGACCTCGCGTTCCTCCGGAGGATATTTTCTCAACGCTCTTTCCAACCGTTCCGGGTCATCATCCTTCATCACGACTTCCTTTCTTTCGGTTCCTCATAGGAGAGAAAGTTGATCGCGTTCTGATCCAGATTCTCGCGGTCGTGGTCGTAACGCATCACAGTCTTGGGATCGCGGTGACCGCTCATCATTTGCACTTGTCGATAACTCAGGCCTTGATTCAGCGCATGGGTGATGGCGGTTCTCCTTAAATCGTGCGGTGAAACCTTCTCCTTGAAGTCGCAGCATTTGCTCCACCTTTGCACTATGTTCCAGGCCTGTGTGGTTGAGATCGGCTTGTCGAATTCGAGCGTCCGATAGTTGGTGGTTGGCTGAAAGATGTATTGGTCCGCTCCGTCGCTGTGCAGATGGCGCCGTCTCGATCGATCCAACTTGATGTACTCATCGATCGCCTCTTTAACATCGTCCGGTAGTGGGATGGTGCGCTCCTTTCGCCCTTTAACCATGACACGCAAAACCCATCGTCCATGATTCCAACGCTTATCCGATAGTTTTAAGGCGCATGCTTCCCCCACACGAATGGACGTGCGCAGCATCAACAACATGAGAGCGTAATCGCGGGCGCCGGCTGGCTTGGTTCGATCAGGCGCCAGGAGCAGACGTCGGACCTCTTCAAGGCTCAAGGCTCGGCCTCGCAAATTGTCCGGTACCTTTGGCGGTGGCACACGTTTGGTCCCCACCGGATTTTCCGTCACTATTCCCTTCTCACGCAAAAATTCATAGAGGGAGCGAATCACCGAAAGTTTAAAGGCGATGGTGGCGGCTTTTTTCTTCTTCTGTCGCAGATTGTCACGCCAGCCCAGGATATCCTTGGAAGTAATCAGTGATGGATGACGGTGTTTGAAATAATTGAAGAACTCGATTACCACGCGCCGATAGGCGCGCCGGGTTTCCTCCGATAAGGAGCGCTCGCTGAACTCGGCCGTTTTTTTGTGATCGAACTTTTCAAATCCCAGGCCGCCTTGAGGGACTACAACCAGGTTCGACCCTGTTTCAGGTATGTTTTTAGGCATATTGAAAGAACATCCCTTCCAGACTGCGATTTTTCCTGCAACTCTTCAAATCATGAACTTTTAATAAATCGGGGTCAAGAAAATATTTAAGAAAAGGCGCATTACCTTAAATACCCTAACAAAGAACGAATTGGTTTGACCAAAACATTAGAGACGAAAGAATTTGCGCGTCCGTGGAACACCGTGGAACGTTCTTTTTTACCCCCCGAAATGAGACCTCGTCGGGCCAGATTTTGGGTTTTTTCGACGCTTAAATTGCTGAGTTATCAGGAGAGAGAGGCAGGAAAGTGTGCGGCAAAAGATCCGGAAATTCAGCAGAATATCTGAGAAATCGGCAACTTCGGCAAAATATCTGAAAAATCCTCGGCGCCGAATTGTGCTGGTAAATGACTTACTGCAAATCGGTTACTCCCCTGCCCTGCTGAGTTCATCGATCAGCACTTCGTCATTTGATCTGAAGAACTACAAAGAGATTCGTCATCTGACAGCGGTCTGTATCTTACATATGATAGATATCGTATATGCGGAACAGATACTTATGAACGTCGTGGGTTTTGATCTGCAATGTTTCCCCTGTTCTTGATCGTAGGCAGGGTTTCAATCAGTTCTGATACCATATATCAGTTTCTATTATTTATAACAGTGATATATCGCCCCAACCGCGCACTGGGATCATATTTGCTGTTTGAGTAGTGGACATAACTCTTCGCGCTCTCTCGCTCATCAAATTTGCTCCGCTTCAATCCATAGTTCATCGGTCAGTTTTTGCGCCTTCGCTTCCGCTGCGATGTCGGCCAGCGCGGCCAAGTCAATCTCAGCTACGCCGGCGGCGATCCGGAGCGCGAGATCGAGGCCAT
>JAKEHZ010000152.1 GCA_022614735.1 Acidobacteriota bacterium
GCATGCGGTAGTGTGTCGAATCCGCAATCCGCAATCCGCAGTCAATAGGCTGCAATCTAACGAATTATGGCCAACCGCAAATCTATAAATCAATCCAGTTCGTCGCGACGCCGCAGCGCGTGGGATGAAGGACCCTGGAATGAAATTGCCGGGATAGTTCTCTTTGGAATCGGCCTTGTGATCATGCTCGCCTTAGTGAGCTATAGTCCTGACGATCCATCCTGGAATTCGACCGGAGCATATGAACACGCCCGCAATTGGATCGGACCGGTTGGGGCGAAAATCGCCGATCTGCTTTATCAAATGTTAGGGTTGGCCGCTCTCTTCGTGCCGGCGACGCTCTTTATGGCGGGATGGTGGCAGTGGCAGGAAGAGCGCACTCAAGTCTCAAAACCGAAAACACTGGGAATCATCCTGATGATTATCGCAATCACCGGTGTTTTGACCATGATCGGATCGGATCATCCGCGGGCCTACTATCTGGGCGGTTTCATCGGACGTTGGCTGGTCTACTCGAAGGGCATCGGCTTGGTCCATCTGGTGGGAACGATGGGAGCGATTGTCTCCCTCCTCATCATCTTCATTGCCGGCCTGGTGATCGGGACTGATTTTTCGATCGTCGGATCCATCGTGCGACGCGATCAGTCCGAGCAGGAACCCGGTATGTTCTCCTTCCTGGGAGATCGGTACCGCGCCTGGCGTCAGGAGCGCAGCACCATACGCGGGCAGAGGGAGACCGCAGAACAACTTAAAGAAAAGCTGCAGCAGCGCAATCGCCAGCCTACGATTACAAGGCCGGTCATCAACCAGAGAGAACTACCAAACCCCAAGACCAGGGCTATCACTGCAGGTGAAAATCCGGCGTCTCATAAGGTCAGCCGGCGCGTTCATGTTCCTGAAGACGAGTTTCAGAACCTTGATGATTTTGACAATGAACCTTTAGATGAACAGTTGCCGAATCCCTTGCCGCCTGCTGGCAGTGTCTCCTCGGTTGGAACCCCGCGCTCAAAATCATCTCCCGTAAACGGTTCACCGTCTCCCCCACTTCCACCACGCGGTCTCAAACGAGGAGCGGCCAAGGAGGATCTTGACGATTCGTATGCCGATGGCGATCTGCCTCCAATTGATACTGACGATGTCCAACCAAACACACAGCGCACAGTTGACGAGATGATGGCAACGGCCTCGGTCATCCGCCCGGATATTTCTGAAGAGAAAGAGAAGCCGGGCCCCAGGGCGAAGGTCAAGAAGTTAGCCACGACGGTCACGCGCATTCTGGCCGACTACAAATTACCTTCCACCGAAATGCTGACGCCGCCTTCGCCGCGTTCCGAGATGGAAGAAGCAGAGTTGCTGGAACGCGCTCGCCAGTTGGCAGAAAAATGCGCAGAGTTTAATGTTTCCGGACAAGTCAAACAGATCAGCCCGGGGCCCGTTGTTACGACTTTCGAGTTCAAACCCGATCCGGGTGTGAAATACAGCCGCGTCACAAGCCTCGTCGACGACCTGTGCCTGGCGCTCAGAGCCGAATCTATTCGGATTGATCGCATACCGGGCAAATCGACGGTCGGGATCGAAGTCCCAAACACACAACGCGAGATCATCCGTTTGCGCGAAGTGATCGAGTCGAAGAGATTCCGCGAATCCGAATCGAAGCTCACTATGGCTCTTGGCAAAACGATCGACGGCTCAAACTATGTGGCCGATCTGACGAGGATGCCGCACTTGTTGATCGCGGGCGCAACTGGCGCGGGCAAATCGGTCTTGCTCAATGGGATTCTCGTCTCTCTGCTTTACAAATCGACGCCGGACGAGGTCAAAATGATCCTGGTTGACCCTAAACGGCTGGAGCTCGGTCTTTACGTTGACATTCCACATCTCCTGACGCCGATCGTCACCGATCCCAAACGCGCCAGTTACGCACTCAAATGGGCAGTCTCCGAGATGGAGACCCGCTACAAACATCTGGCGGCCTTCGGCGTACGCAACATCGAACAATATAACCACGAAGTCTGCGCGACGGTGGATCGTAAGCTGGCCGAAGAGAATCCTGAATTGCCCAGGGCTTTGCCGTACATCGTTGTTATTATTGACGAACTGGCCGACCTGATGATGATCTCAGCGCGTGATGTTGAAGAGAGCATCACACGGCTTGCTCAGATGGCGCGGGCAGTAGGTATCCACCTTGTCCTTGCAACCCAACGTCCATCCGTTGATGTCATCACAGGGTTGATCAAAGCGAACTTCCCCTCGCGCATCTCGTTCCGAGTCTCATCAAAAGTTGATTCGCGGACGATCATTGATACGAATGGCGCCGAAGCATTGCTGGGCTCGGGAGATATGCTCTTCCTTCCTCCCGGCACTTCTCGCCTGGTTCGAGTCCATGGCGCATATGTCGACGAAAAAGAGGTCAAACGCATCAGTGACTTCGTGCGCTCGCAGGGCAAGCCCGCATACGATGAAAAGGTCGTCATGAGTGACAAAGAGGCTGAAGGCGGGGAACCGGGTGAGATGGCTAAAGACGAAAAATATGATGATGCAGTGCGAATAGTCGTTCAGAGCGGAAAGGCTTCTACCTCACTTTTACAACGTCATTTGCGAATCGGTTATGGGCGCGCGGCTTCGATAATTGACATGATGCACCGCGAAGGCATTGTCGGTCCTGAGGACGGAAGCAAACCGCGACAGGTTCTCGTGAAACCGGACTTCCTGGAACGAATTCATCAAATGCGGGAAGAGGGCGATTTTTAGTAAACATTCAAAAAATAGACAGGATTTTCAGGATTTATCAGGATTAAGCCAATAGACAAAATCCTGATAAATCCTGAAAATCCTGTCTAAATCTTCGTTGTTTCAGGACCTCGTCCGGGAGGAAAGTTTGACTCCTCAGGCAGACTATCTCAATAACCGCGATAATACGCAAACCTATAGAAGGTAATAGATTTAGCAAGACACGGTTCTTTATGCGACTATCTGTGGAAAACATCCCCCTTCAGAATAGTCGATAATGAAGCTAACTAGAAATGGTTAAGTAATGACATATCAGGATTTATCCTGCTGTCGAAGAAATGTGCAAATCGCTATAAGTTGCGATTTTAGATGTATTTAACGCGGTATTCCACAGCTTTTCCACAGCTTTTTCCACAACTTTTGTGGAAAACTTTGGAAGTAAAGAATTGCGAAGAAAATACCAATTGAAATGACTCATGAAGTTGCAACTGGCATTAGACACACCAGACCTGGCGCATGAGCTTGAGTTGGCCGGGAAGGTGGCGGCACACGTTGATCTGATAGAAGCCGGAACCCCATTGTTGATACGTGAGGGCATAAGAGCCGTGCGTGAACTGCGTCGTCGTCATCGTGGCCGTCCGATTGTCGCAGACATCAAGGTGATTGACGCAGGCGAACCAATAGCAGAATTGGCATTTGCTGCCGGAGCCAATGTGGTCACCGTGCTGGGGTGTGCTTCAAATGAGGTTATCGAGCGAGTCGTGCGTACGGCGAAGCGGTATGATGGTCACGTCATGGCTGACAGCTTGAGCGTTGCGAACATTACGGAAAGGGCTCGACAATTGAGTGAGCTGGGAGTCGATTTACTTTGCATCAACCGTCGCGGGCTCAAAAAGGCAAAAAGTCGAGAGGAACGGATTAGCCAGATTGAAAAATTGATCGAGGAGATTGATCTCCCAATCTATCTCGCCGGCGGCATTGACACAACAGAATTGACCTTTCTTCGCGAGCTCCCACTCGCTGGTGTTATTGTCGGTGCGGCGATAGCTGAGGCGCCTTCTCCAGTCGAAGCGGCAAAGAGAATGCGGGCCGTCCTGGATGGGAAGCGCTAAGCACGTCAAGAGAGAATACGAAATAGTTGGCAGTTGGCAGTTGGCAGTTCACAGTTCGCAGCAAATCATTTCACTGCGAACTGCGAACTGCGAACTGCGAACTGCCAACTATTTCGTACTCTCCTAGTCATCCATTGTAGACATCTGTCGCCGGGACAGTCACTAATCGTAGACAATGTTGGGTATCGATCTTATCGGGAACCAGATCACCGGTGAAGATCTCTATTCCGGCTTTGATCAGGCAAATCAAAGGCAATAGGTCTAAAGTGACCGCAAGTAACCCCAAACCGTAGCCCTTTCGACGTAAAACGACAGGTATTCCGGCGATTACAAAGAACCATCCCACGACTGGCATCACTTTGAGCACCCTCCATAAAATGCTCACTACTCGCTGCATTGGTTGCACTCCTAACTTCATTTTGATTTAGCTGGGGGGCTGACAGGCAGAAGGCGACCTTTTCTATGCAAGTATAATGCCATAGTTGCTGGTCGGGCCTGTGGCTTCGGTTCTAGAGATGGCCTGCACGCATTCGTGTCGGATTTGTATCCCCTACAGATAGATGATGTTATATCAACCTTAAATCTTCTACTATCTCGGCCTGGCTGGCAAAAGGCAATGTTCATCATCATCACGAAGGAGTATACTTTTTGCCTTCTTCAAGTTGATTGATAACAAACGATCGTTGCTCTAGCGAAGGAGAAACACATTTATGTTTCGCTTGCTGCCCAAAGAAGAAAAATATTTTGATCTTTTTAACCGTATTGCGTCGCATGTAACAGAGTGCGCACAGCGACAACAGAAGTTATTCAATGATTTCGATAATCGCGTTGAATACGCAGACCAGATCAAACAGATTGAACACATTTGCGATGAACTCACACACGACATCATCAAACGCCTCAACCAGACCTTCATAACACCAATTGACCGGGAAGACATTCACGCTCTGGCAACTGGGTTGGATGACGTTGTAGACGCCATTGATTACACAGCGCGCCGCGTCGTTCTTTACCATCTCGAGGAACCAACTGAGCACGCGCGCAAGATGAGCGATGTCCTCGTCCGACTGACCGTCAAGTTGGAAGATGCTGTCCAGGCGCTCGGACACGACGGCGAGCGGGTCCTGCAGGATTGCGTTGTCATTCACACGCTGGAGAACGAGGGTGACTCTTACCATCACGAAGCCGTTGATAAACTCTTCTCCGAGGAACGAGACCCGATCAGGATCCTCAAAATGAAAGAGATTTACGAGAAGATGGAACGCAC
>JAKEHZ010000153.1 GCA_022614735.1 Acidobacteriota bacterium
GCTTTTTCGCGTGTTTCGCATCATTTCGCGTGTTTCGCGTTCTCTCTTGGACTTTAGTCATAATCGAATCGTTATCAAATCTCAAAATGAGTAAACTCTTTAAACCTATGGAAACGCTGGCGTATCTCCTCCGGCCTCAATCGTCTCAGGCGGTCGCAACTGAATTCTTCAACGTTGTAAGAAGCCATCACAGAGCCGTAGATCACTGAGCGTCGCATCGTCGTTTCGTCAATTTTGTCAGCCTGCGCGAGGTATCCCATAAAACCTCCGGCGAAACTGTCCCCAGCGCCTGTCGGATCGAAGACGCTTTCCAGCGGGAAAGCCGGCGTCGCGAAATACGAATCCCTGGTGAAGTAAGCCGCTCCATATTCGCCACGCTTAACGACTATTATCTGCGGGCCGAGTGTCAGGATTTTCCTGGCGGCGCGGATCAGGTTTGGCTCTCCCGCCAGCTCGCGCACTTCGGCGTCGTTGATAATCAACGCATCCACAACACCAATGGTTTTGAGCAGCTCGTCGCGTGTCTGCTCGATCCAGTAATTCATCGTATCCATCGCGACAAACCGCGCGTCCACTTGCTCACGGACTTTGCGTTGCAGTGACGGCTGGATATTCGCGAGGAAGAGAAACGGCGATTTCTTCGCTGTTTCAGAGAGCGCAGGTTGGAAATCGGCAAAGACGTTGAGCTGCGTATCGAGCGTGCGCGCAGTGTTCAGATCGAACCCGTATTCTCCGACCCAGCGGAACGTTTTCCCGCCGGAGATGCGTTGCAAGTTTTCGGTGTTAACACGCCGTTCGTGAAATACAGCCTCGTCTTCGTCGGTGAAATCATCACCGACAACTGCCACAACCGACACCTCGGTGAAGAATGAAGCAGAGACCGAGAAGTGCAATGCAGCACCGCCGAGACTGCGCTCACGCGCGCCGAAGGGTGTGCGGATGGAATCAATAGCAACAGAACCGACAACAATTAAAGGGGTGGGTGACGACATTATTGCAGTCCACAGTTCGCAGTTCATAGTTCGCAGTTCGCAGTGGAGATTGTCTGCGAACTGTGAACTGCGAACTGCGAACTATCTTCTTCATCCTTTCTTTTCTTTACTTAGATTCTTCGTTTCGTCGAGTCGTTTCTGAACCTCAGATTTGATCTTTTCGTCAGAAGTCTCTTTGATAGCCCTGTTCCAATTCTCGATGGCCTTATCTATTTCACCGATCCGCTTGTATACCTCACCCAGCATGAAGTAGACATCATCTATGCGCGAAAAGTTCGGATTGGTGTCGATAATCTCGAGCAAGCGGCTCTCAACCGATTTGTTGAGACGCGCCCAACCATCCTTATCGTTTTTATCAGGCTTGCGCTTATAAAAATAGAATTTCGCGACCTCCAGATTATGACTGGATTGCTTCTCTATCTCGGGATCGCGCGGCAATGCGACCGGCCCGCGTCCGGGCCCTTGCTGGAAAGCGGCCAGGGATGGGGTTCTACAGCTGTCTCCTGCCCCGGCTAACGCTGTCGAAGCTGCAAAAGCCGATGCGAGCAACAATGAAGCGATAAGTTTTGATTGAGGTTTCATAAAACCAGCCTCTCCTTGAATTTTGGCTTTAGATCGATGAACGTTGATGAGCCCATTTCTTGCGCTTCTTCTCGGATCGCAAGGCCTCACTCGCCAACATACTTGCCAATGATCGCTGCCAGCTTTCTCTTCGTCTCCGGCGGAATCACCTCACGATTTGTCAGGATCGCATTCCTGATCGCCGATGAATACTGGCAAGGCTTCTCGAAGACTGCCAGGCGGCGAA
This sequence comes from Acidobacteriota bacterium, assembly GCA_022614735.1. GTDB lineage: Bacteria > Acidobacteriota > Blastocatellia > RBC074 > RBC074 > JAKEHZ01. The sequence goes on from JAKEHZ010000153.1 coordinate 1,801, forward strand.
CCGATTCGCGAATAACCTTCTGAGCATTGGCCGAGTTCCTGTTGAGGTACTCGATGACTATCTCAACAGTCACAGCATCATGATCAGGATGCCAACAATCATAATCGGTCACAAGCGCCATTGTCGCATAACAGATCTCCGCTTCACGCGCGAGTTTGGCCTCCTGCAGATTGGTCATGCCAATCACGTCCATCCCCCAACTGCGATAGAGCCGCGATTCGGCCAGTGTCGAAAAGGCCGGACCTTCCATGCACAAATATGTGCCGCCACGATGAACCTTCACACCCACTGCTTCACAGGATTGGGCCAGTATTTCACACAAATCGCTGCACACCGGATGGGCGAAAGTGATATGTCCGACAATGCCATCCCCGAAAAATGTCGAAACTCTACCCCGGGTGCGATCAAAGAATTGATCGGGAATGACGATCTCAGTCGGGGCATATTTCTCCTGCAACGAACCGACCGCCGAAGCAGAAATGATCCACTCGACGCCGAGCAGTTTCATGGCATAGATGTTTGCTCGAAACGGCAGTTCCGTCGGCAGAATTCGGTGCCCGCGCCCGTGTCGAGCCAAAAATGCAATGCGCAGATTTTCAAGCGTGCCCAGGATGAAATTATCCGATGGCATTCCAAACGGCGTCTCCACGCTGATCTCGCGCACATCGCTCAAACCTTCCATCTGATATAGACCGCTTCCACCAATGATTCCGATCTGTGCTTTCTCCATTTCACCTTTCTGATTACGGATTGCGGATTGCGGATTGCGGATTGCGGATTTGAAGACGCATTTCCCCATCAATCCGCAATCCGCAATCAGATCACTTTTTCTCGTTCGGATTGACGCCTTGCATCGGTCCGCTCTGTCCCCCGCCCATTCCCGGAATACGATTAGGATTATAGCCTGCAACTTTGATTTGAAAATCGTCCGGGACTTTGACCGGATACTTGCCCTCCGCAGTCTCCAATGCGGGTTTGACCTTCTCATCAACCAAACGTTTTTCAAATCCATCAGCCTCTCGAGTGCTGACGTAAATGTGACGCGCGCGAATCTCTTCCACAGGTTCGATATTCTGCTGACCGGTCGCCGCGGGACCTGGAGCGCCCGGGACGAGTGGAACTGCTGGTGGATTTACTTTGCGTTTATCATCAACGCGAATAATATGGTATCCGAAACTCGACTTGAGCAGCTCATTGCTCGCCTGGCCTTTCTCCAGAGCAAACGCCGCTTTCTTGAACTCAGGATCCATATTGCTGTCCTTATTAAACCAATCGACTAAATCGCCACCACGCCCCTTCGTGCCATCATCGTTCACCTCATCTGCTATCTTTTCAAAACTTTCGCCTTTCTTGACGCGCTCGAGAAGTCCCTCAGCCTTTTGTCGAATCTTTTCCCGATCTACTTCGGGATGCTCGGCTATATATTTGCTCTTCTCCTCCGGCGTCAGTTTGAAACGGTCCTGGAGATGCTCCGAGTAATAGTTGGCAAGCAGGTTGGCCCTGGTGAATTTGACCTGAACCGCAAAACCGACGTCCTTATCGAGACCGGCCTGACGCGCTTTTTCGGAACGAACCTTGATCTCGCACCATTGGGATTTGAATTGATCCTTTCTCTCGTCGGTCAGTGTAATTTTGTCGTTTTCGCTGACCATCTTAAGATCAGCTTCAAAGTTATCTTTGTGAGAAAGGTAGTAAGCATCGGCCTCTTCCCTGGAGAGAGTAAAATCCGGATTGCGCTTTGCGTACTCGGTTGCCAGCGACTGATCAATGAGAAGGGCCATCTCCCATTTGAATTTGTCTTTTTTCTGCAAACCCTCTGCCTCTGCGGCCTGTGCCAGTGAAAATGCCTTTTTGAAAGTTTGAATCAATTCCTTACGCTGAACTTCGTTCTGTGCAAGCATGCGCTTCCTCGAGTCCGGTAGCCTCTCGATCAAGGTGCTCAAATCCGCAGCAGAGATACTGAGGTATTCGCTCTTCTGGAAGAGGCTGCACGCCTGGGTCACGACTATTGTTATGATTACTAAAAATGCAAAAACTCTTTTATTATCTATCTTCAACACAAAACTCCTTTAACCAAATTGTTATTGGCGAAATGGCAACTAACTATCACTATCTTTCTGTGTTAGCTCGATCAGCACGCCGCCAGTGCTTGACGGATGAATGAAGGCGATGAGGGCACCGCCAGCGCCAACTCTGGGCTGTTCATCAATCAGACGGACGCCACGCCCTTTCAATTCTGCGATTTTCGCGTTGATGTCATCGACTTCAACAGAGAGGTGATGCAGGCCCGGGCCACGCCTGGAAAGGAACCTTCCGACGGGAGTCTCCGCACCGGTTGCTTCCAGCAGCTCGAGACGGCTTTCACCAATCGGTAGCACTGCCACACGAACACCCTGCTCCTCGACAACCTCGATCTCTTTCAACTCCAGTCCGAGCCCGTCCCGCCAGAAAATGAGCGCGTCATCGATTGAGCTCACAGCAACGCCAAGATGCTGAATTTTGATTTCTGATGTGGACATAGTCTTAGTTCTATTTGATCTGAATTCGCCCGGAAATTTCTTCTACGATTGAATAAGGATCGCGTTTCCGGGAGGCGACGGAGTCAGCCAGCTCCTGCAGTTGTCCGGGCGCGAGGGCCTCGTTGAGTGCCCGCCGGAGCAGTTTTTCACGCAGCAATTCGACGAGACGATTTTCAGCCACGCTCGCGCGCCTGACTAGCGAGGCAGTATGTTGCTGTCGAAAAGAACCATAGCTTTCTATTGCGGCGGTAAATTCGGCGATGCCGCGATTCTGTGTGGCGACGGTGCGGACAATGGGGGGCTTCCAGCCATCGGATCGCTCGGACATTTCGAGCAGCGCATTCAATTCGCGCTCAGCCCGCTCGACGCCTTCCCTCTCGGCTTTGTTTATGACGAAAATATCGCCGATTTCCATGATGCCCGCTTTCATTGCCTGGATGTCGTCGCCCATCCCAGGTACGAGCACAACGACTGAAACGTCGGCAGCTTTCACGATGTCCACTTCATCCTGCCCGACGCCGACCGTTTCAATAAGTATTCTATCGTATCCGGCGGCATCTAAAACCGCAACCGCGTCGACTGTCGCGCGCGCGAGCCCGCCCAGATTGCCGCGCGTTGCCATCGAACGAATGAAAACGTTAGGATCATTCGCCAGCGTCTGCATCCGTATTCGATCTCCGAGAATCGCCCCCCCCGAAAACGGACTTGATGGATCGACGGCGATGATGCCTACCAGCTTGCCGAGCGCTCGGTAATGCAACGCCAGTTTATCAACCAGCGTAGATTTGCCCGCCCCAGGCGCGCCCGTGATGCCAATAGCTAATCCGCGGCCGGTCTGCCCAAAGAGCGCTTTCAAGATCTCGTTTGCATCGGGGGTATCGTTCTCGATCTTGGAAATGGCGCGAGCAATTGCGCGCACGTCACGTGCGAGTATTCGCTCGACGAGAGATGGCGAAGCAGTCATCAGAAGTCATCATCCGATAATCTATCGTTGGCAGACGTCCGGAGACATCGGCTAAAAGATGGTAACTATACTCGCCGATGCTGGCAAGTTCCACCTGCGAATTAGCGCCGGAGAAGTTATAATTATCGCGTGACCGCAGATTGGATTACAACGCTAGGCACTGCCATGGGAACGGCATGGCTTTCGGGCATCAACCTCTACGCCACCGTCGTCACGCTCGGCCTGCTCGAACGATTTCACCTGGCAAAGCTTCCCGGCGGGTTGACTATGCTCGGCGAATGGTGGGTGATCGGCCTGGCTGGTGGCCTTTACCTGATCGAATTCATCGCCGATAAAATCCCGGCTGTCGATACGGTGTGGGATGCGATTCACACGTTCATTCGCGTGCCGGCGGGAGCAATTTTAGCTGCTTCGGCATTCGCCGAATTCGATCAGGGTGTGATGATCGTGGCGATGATCATGGGTGGCGGAATCGCGCTCAGCTCCCACGGCACAAAAGCCGCGACACGTTTGGCCGCCAATACGAGCCCTGAACCTGTCTCGAACATCGGGCTGAGCCTTGGTGAGGATGCGTTGACATTTGGCTCGGCGATCCTTTTGGCTTTTCATCCGGTCGCAATTTTGATCGTTGTTGTGGTTTTTTTGATTATCTCGATCTGGCTGGTGCCGAAAATCTTTCGCGCTCTGAGGAGGTTGTTCGCACGGCTTCGAGCCATTTTTACAAGCAGTGAATATGGTTAATGTATGCCAATGTCTCTTCCGCAACTTTCGACCACGGCCGCACAGCAGCCTGCATTGCAATCCCATGACGATCCCAATTTGACTCAAGAGCAATCTGAATCTCACGGGCGAAGTTCTCACCAGTAGGTGAGGAAATTATTCGCCCATAACGCGGATCATCGATCAATTCACGAACCCCACCGATATCAGATGCAACGACCGGCGTCCCGCACGCCATAGCCTCAATCACGACATTCGGACAACCTTCACGCCTGCTCGCCAGACAAAACAAATCCGCGGCCGAATACCATTCAGCCAACCCCGCCTGCGGGCGCGAGCCGACCAGAAAGACCCGATCAGCCAGGTTATGTTCAGCGATCTGCGTTGTAAGAGCTGCGCGTTCCGGTCCTTCGCCGACCACATAAAGTTTCACGCGCTCACCTGGGATTAATCTCATCGCATCAATCAGACGGTCTATTCCCTTACGTCGAACAAGCGCGCAGACGGTGAGGATGATTTGCGATTCACTATCTAACCCCAGCCTCCGGCGCGCCTCCGCCCGATCTACCGGATAAAAGATCGAAAGGTCAATGCCGTTGCGAATGACAGCAACTTTCTCAGGTTCAACACCCAGCTCAACGATTCTCTGTTTAAGCGAACTGCTCACAGCAATCACCCCATTGGCGCGTTTCAGGCCATGGCGAATCATCGGACGGATGAACGGCAGATACGAAAAGAGGCTAACATCAGACCCGCGCGCCGTGATCGCAACTGGAATCTTCAACCTCTCGCCTAATATAACTGCCGCATGGCCGTCAGGATAAACGTAGTGCGCGTCGATCAAGCCAATCGGCCATTCGGCATGCAATCTGCGTAACAGTCCTTCTACCCCGCTCGCCATCCATCGCGAATAAAAAGTCATACCCACTTTAGGTGTGACGAGATGACGCGGGTGAAATGTCTCAAGCCCGCCAATCAGCTCGCAATCAACGATGCGGGCCATTCGTCTCCAATGAGCCGGAATAATTGACGATCGAAGTAGTTTGGGAAAGTACGGAACTGGCGCAACGACACGCACATTGACGCTATCAATCTGCGCCAATGCCGCGATGCGATGCTTAACGAAGATGCCGAAGTTAGGCTGCTCGCTGTTAGGCCAGAGTGAAGTGAAAACGAGAACGTTCATTGTTGACTACTGATTGCGGATTGCGGACTGCGGATTGCGGATTGATTGCGGAATTCTTCTCTTCAAATCCGCAATCCGCAATCCGCAATCCGCAATCAGTAATCCGTCACCCTTTCCTAAAATTATTCTGCCACATCCTGAACATGAGGATCGCCCACAGAGGGCGCGAATGATCGCGCAACCTTGTTTGATGCTGTTTCCAGAGTCTCTTCACTGCCTCACGATCCAGCAATCCATCGTTAGCCGCGGAATCAAAGATGAGGCTGCTGCCGAGGTCGCGCAATTCACCTCGCAGCCATTCCGCGAGCGGGACAACAAAGCCCTGTTTGCGGCGCGACAAAACCTCCTGCGGCAGCAAATTTCTCGCCGCATGCTTGAAAATGTATTTGCCTTCCCGGCCGCGCAATTTCAGTTTCGAGGGGATGCGCGCAACTAAACTCATCAACTCATGATCGAGCAATGGAGAGCGCACTTCTAGTGAAACAGCCATACTCGCGCGATCAACTTTGGTCAGGATGTCGTCGGTCAGATATGTCTTGATGTCAACATATTGAACACGCGAAATTGGGTCAACGGCGCGGGCACGCCTGAAGTGGTCGAGAAACAAATCGAATGGATTGTAACCGTTCACCCGGCTTTGCAAGTCTTTTCCCAGGAGCGCATCACGCTCGTTCGCCATCGCGCCATAGACCGAATTGAAATAAGCGGCCGGATGATCGAGCGAGAGATTGCGCAACGTCGCTTTTGCTCGCAATGGCTGCGGTAACCAATCCGCCTTCGGATAAACCGCCGCGAGCGCGCCGAAAAGCGGCTGGCGCAAGACGGCAGGCGCAAAATTGCGCACCCGATTCTCGATTGCGTCAAAAACGTATCGGCGGTATCCCACGAAATTTTCATCGCCGCCATCACCTGACAGTGCCACAGTAACGAAATCACGCGCCGCTTTCGAAACATAGTAGGTGGGTATCGCTGAAGCATCGGCGAAGGGCTCGTCGTAGTGCCATGCCAGCTTTTCTAATATGCCGGCAGCATCGGGCCGGACGATTCGCTCATGATGATCTGTGCCGATCTGCCCGGCGACCCGACGCGCATCATCGGCTTCACTGTACTTTTTTTCCGTGAACCCGACGGAGACGGTGATCACCGGCTGATCGGCAATCCTGCTCATCATGGCAACGACTGCAGCCGAATCGACTCCTCCGGATAGGAAAGCTCCGAGCGGCACTTCACTGACCAAACGCGACCCGACAGCCTGGTAAAAAGATTCGAGAATCATCTTGCACCAGGCTTCTTCGCCGCGCTCCTCAGTGTTCGTGAAATCGATATCCCAGTATTCGCGATCCTGTATGCCATTGCGTGTGACGATGAGATAGTGCCCTGCTCTTAATTTGCGAACATGGCGGAAGATCGACTTCGGCGACGGGATGTACTGAAATGAAAAGTAATCGGCAAGCGCCTCTTCATCTATGACGCGCGGTACGTGTGGGTTTTCAATGACCGATTTCAACTCGGATCCGAAAAGCAGGCGGCCATCACAATCAGCGTAATAGAGCGGTTTTTTTCCTACTCGATCGCGCGCCAGCATCAAGATGTTTTTACGCGCGTCCCAGATTGCAAATGCGAACATCCCGCGCAACATCTTGAGACAGTCCTCACCATATTCCTCGTAAAGATGAATAATGGTTTCAGTGTCCGAATGTGTTTGAAGTCGATGCCCGCGGTTTTCGACGTGCTGAACGAGGTCGAGATAATTGTAGATTTCGCCGTTGAAGACGATTGCGACCGTGCCATCTTCGTTAAAAATTGGTTGATGACCGCCCGCGACATCAATGATCGAAAGACGGCGATGACCCAGACCAACGCGGCGATTGAGATAGAATCCCTCATCGTCCGGCCCGCGATGAACAAGCACATCCGTCATCTTCCGCAATATTCGTTCACTGACTGGCTCGTCATTCGCGTAATGGTAAATGCCGCTGATTCCGCACATAGAGGGATAAGAAGAAGAGAGAA
>JAKEHZ010000154.1 GCA_022614735.1 Acidobacteriota bacterium
GCGTAAGCGACCTGGTCTTTAGTTTAGCGGCCCCTTCGTAAGTAGCAGGTCGCTTACGCTCCCCGTACTGTTTTTCGTTTTCTCTTTACGGCAGCCCAAACGCCATGATGTTCGAACCTGCTGCCACTGCCACGTACTGTTTGCCTCCTGCCAGGTAAGTCATAGGTGATGCTTTCCACAGCTCGTTGGTGTGGAAATGCCAAAGCCGCTTGCCTGATTTGGCTTCCACCACCGCAAAGGCGCCGCTGTCGTCACCGAAGAAGACCAGTCCTCCGGCTGTTGAAAGCACTCCACCCCATGAGTTGCCCGGACCGATCTGTGGGTATTGCCACATGATCTTTCCAGTTTGCACATCGATTGCACGCAGATATTTTCTGCCCGGCTCGTTAGGGATTTCCCTGGCCCCGCCACCATAAAATGATTTGCCGCTCTCCCACTGTGCTGGTGATTTACTATAAATTACGCATTTTTCGAGAGCCATGACATAGAAGAGTCCGGTCTCCGGGTTGTAGGCTGTGGACATCCAATTTGTCGCCCCTTCCATCGCAGGGCAAATCTTTGCTCCCGCTGGCGTCGGCGCGCTACCGCTTGAAACCTGCGGTCGCCCATCAGATCCAATGCCGCTCGCCCAGGTCAATTGCTCGATAAATGGTTTGGCCAACAATAGCTCACCACTTGTCCGATCAAGGACGTAGAAGAACCCGTTGCGGTTGGCCTGCACAAGCAGTTGTCGCTTACGCCCCTGAAATTCGGTATCGATGAGCATGGGTGTTTGTTGTGCATCCCAGTCGTGTAGATCGTGTGGGGTGAACTGATAATACCATCGCAGCTTTCCTGTTTCGGGTACCAGCGCCAGCACTGAATCCGAGTAGAGATTATCTCCCTTGTGCTCGTCACCATTGAAGTCTGGACAGGGATTGCCAGTGGTCCAGTAGAGGAGGTTTGCTCGTGAATCGTAAGTGCCGGTTAGCCATGTCGCAGCGCATCCATGCGGTAGCGCATTACCGACCCATGTTTCAGACAGGGGCTCACCTGGGGCCGGAATGGTCCAGAATCTCCATACGCGTTCTCCAGTAGAAGCCTTATAAGCAGCGAGAAAACCTCTTACTCCCTCATCGCCTCCGGAAATGCCGGAGATTACCAGGTCCTTGACTACCAGCGGTGCGGAGGTACCCCCATAATGCTGACGGTAATCGGCCATCTCTACCTCCCACAGCAATCTCCCACTCAAACGGTGGAGCGCAATCAGATGAGCATGGTCGGTCACCATAAAAATTTTGTCGTCGAGAACCGCCACTCCGCGGTTGATTCCACCGGCCGCATCCCCGACCAATCCTTTTGTCAGAGGGCGTTGATAACGCCAGATCGGCCGGCCGCTGCGTGCGTCCAGGGCATACGCTTGATTGGCGGAGGTAACGTACATTACGCCGTCAACAACCACTGGGGTAACCTGCAGCCGCCGAGAATTCGGAATTGAGAAAATCCACTTCGGTGCTAGTTGCTCGATATTGTCAGTGTTAATCTGCCGAAGAGGGCTGTGACGATTGCCGCTGAGATGGCCGTGATAAGTTGGCCAATCTTCCATCCTGGGCTCTGCTATCTCGGTAAAGGTAATTCCGCCGTCGATATTTCTCGTTCCAACTAAAGAACTGTCTATGGGGCCAGTAACAGGTTCGGCTTTTGCCGCCGCAACGCCCGATAAGCGGCTCAAATAGGCAAGGAGGTTGCGCATCTCTACTTGAGTCGCCTCCACTTCGGGCATCAGCGATGTGGTTTCGCGGACCAACTCGGCGATCTCCTGGTATCGCAACAGGTGAAACTTTCCGTCCAGGGTTTGTAGTTGCAGATCGTAATTGCTCTCATTTCTTGCGAAGCCTCGAATCAGCCGCCCATCGTGTAAACGCACTGAGACAAGTTTAAAGCCAGGTGCCAGACGGGCGCTGGGAGTTCTCAGCGATTGTTCAATTTCAGATAAGGTCCTCTCAACGCCCAATTCGGAGAGATCGGGGCCAAGCAGTCCACCTCGTCCTTTGACCATATGGCAAGAGAAACAATTTCCTTTGCCGAAGAAGAATGCTTCACCAGAGGCGATGTCACCCGCCACTGCACTCTCTATAGCAGGAGCAGAGAGTGAGCGAACAAAAGCTATCAGCTCTTGCAACTCTCGTTCAGGAAGCTGGGAAGCGGGCATGCCCGCAGCGGGGATCCCTTTGCGAATCAGTTCGCCAAGCACACTTGCTGAACGTCTGCGGGCATTTTCAGATGAGATGATGTCGGGCCCTCGTTCTCCTCCTCTCCCATCCGTACCGTGACAGGCAGCGCAATGTACCTCAAAATGGCGCCTGCCTGCCTCAACAGCCTGTGGTGCCTTTGGATCAACTGCTCGAGGACTCTGTGCTGCTGCCTCATTCGAGGTCATCTCAAACCGGGTCATAGATCCGGCTGAGGCCATCAGGAATAGTAGTATGATAATTGATTTTTTCTTCTTCACTGATTGTTTGGTGTGCCCGCGTCCTCGCGGGCAGGCTTGGCAAGTAGCCCATTCCCTGGAAATGCGTCCTTACGCAACCTGCCCGCGAGGACGCGGGCGCACCATCTCCGCAATACTTTTTCTAGAAAACTATAGTTATCAGGTAGCACGCGGCTCTTTTTTAAGCAGAGTCTCGACAGTTGTAAGGAGATGCTGTGTGTCATCGGGTTTTATCAAGTATGCTTGAGCCCCGGCGGAAAGCCCATTTTGCCTGTCCGCTTCAAAAGCCAGGGCCGTATAGAAAATAATCGGGGTCTCCTGGTTGAACTCACGAATTTTCCGGCAGAGCTCAATACCTGATATCCCTGGTAGCCAGATGTCGAAAATGAAAAGATCGAACTTCTCTCCTTTTGCCAGGCGAAGCCCTTCTTCTCCGGCCTCGGCGGTAATCACCTCATATCCCTCCTTACTCAAAATGAACCCTACCAACACACCGCTATCTGTGTGATCTTCAACACACAAGATTTTCTTTCTTGTAGAGGAGCTCATCTTATGATCTTTCACTTAAGTATATGCACTGGGCATGTCGATTTGAATGTTCGCTCGGCACCACTTCCTGCACTGCGCATCATACTTGACACGTGTTTCGAGATAAAAGGGTCAATATGAAGGTTTAAAAAAATATATATGCTCTCTATGGTAAGATGTGCCCGACACGAGATTTCCTGGTGCAAACGGATATTATCCATTAAACACATGAACAAATACCTTCGGTTTTTCTTGCGCTCTTTTCTCACCACTGGTTGCCTGGTCGTCTCTCTCTCTCTCATCTTCATCTCCTCTGTTTCTGCACAACAGGAGACAAGACCTCAAGTGCAGCTTTTGATCCAACAGTTGCAGGATAACGATAAACGTGTTCGTAGTGGGGCCATTGATGAGATTAAGAAGCTGGGGCCCCAGGCTAAAGCCGCATTACCTGCATTGATTTTGTTACTGAAGGATCCGGAAGACGATCTACGCAGAGGTGCTGCCGAGGCTATAGGGAGGATGGGCGGTGAGGCTAAAGCAGCAATTCCCGCACTCATAGAAGCCTTAAAGGATAAAAACAGCCTGGTCCGAGGCAATGCTGCTTTCGCCCTGGGTATGATCGGTCCGGAAGCCAGGCCGGCCGTTCCGGCATTAAGTGAATCGCTGAAAGATCAGGCGCAATTGGTGCGGAGTAATGCGGCTTACGCTCTGGGCAGAATCGGAAGTGATGCCAAAGCTTCGGTCCCCAGCTTGATAGAATTATTGGGTGATCAGAATGAGGCAGTCCGTAAGGAGGCTGCCGAGGCGCTTGGCAAAATCGGTAATGAAGCGAAAGCAGCGGTTCCCACATTGGTCACCCTTCTGAATGATAGGAATGCTGCTGTCCGCAGGCACGCGGCCGAAGCCCTAGGTAGAATTGGAACGGAAGCCAAACCTGCTGTACCAGCCTTGATGAAGTTGCTCACGGACCAGGAGTTCGTGGTGCGCATGCATGCTGTCTACGCATTAGAGAAGATTGGTATAGAGAGGAAAGAGGCTGTTACGATGTGGACAAAATTATTGCAGGATAAGAGCGAGCACATACGTGGTTATGCCGCTGAATCGTTGAGTAAGATTGGGCCTGATGCCAAAACAGCAATCCCCGGGCTGATCGATTCTTTGAAGGATCAAGACTGGTCTGTCCGCTCGAGTGCTGCGAAGGCTCTGGGAAAGATGGGAATCGAGGCTAAAGTGGCAGTGCCTGCATTGATAGAATTATTGCGAGATGGAAACCCGATTGTCCGCGCGAATGCCGCTACTGCCTTAGGTGAGATGGGAGATGCCGCGAAGATTGCCATATCGGCATTGACTAAATTGTTGGAAGACCAGGCTCAGATAGTAAGACTTTCGGCTACTCAATCGATTAACAAGCTTGGCTCATCCGGGGCAAGACCGCAATAAGCGGGGATGGTGAACGAAGTCTGAGTGGAGGAAATCGGTGCCTTTTAAAATAGAAGAAGAATTTGAAGTGCAAGCGCCTGTCCAGCGAGTGTGGGAGTACTTAATCACTCCTGCCAAAGTGGTCATGTGCATACCTGGGGCTGAGTTGTTGGAATCGCAGGACGAGCGCAGCTTTATAGGCGCGGTTAAGGTAAAAGTCGGCCCCGTCACCATGTCGTACAAAGGCCTGGTGAAATTCACCGAGATTGACGAACAGGCTCATCAGGTCCATCTGATAGGGGAAGGGCGTGAAACAGGCGGAGCCGGATCTGCAAAGGTCACGATGCTGAACAAAGTAACGCCACTCGAAGGTGGGCGCGCGCTCGTCGTCGTTAATGCGGAGGTAGATCTCGTCGGAAAAATAGTCCAGTTCGGTCGCGGAATGATTGAAGAAGTATCCAGGCAATTGTTCCGGCAATTCTCGACCTGCGTAAAGCATCATCTTGAAACCCCGGTAGAATCTCAAACGACTGGACCACCGCAGCTCGAATCTCAAACCGATGAAAAAGCTCCCGCAACCGAAAGGGAGGCGCTCAGGGCTGCTCCACTTGTGCTACACGCGATGTGGACGGTCGTCGTACGCTTTTTCCTGCGCTTGTTTGGAAAACAGGTTGGTTGAATTGTCGTCCTCAATGCCGCTGCCTGTAAATCTTAACACCCGAACGAAGCACCTCTAGCGGAAGCAAAGCACACCTCACCCTTGAAGGCTTGATGTCGCTTTTGAGCGATGAAAGAAGCTTCTCATTGGAGATAACATCACTATCGTCTATCTCCGCACCCACAATCAACTCTGTCAATAAGGAAGCCGCGGCGATGCTGATGGCGCACCCATCGCCGATGAAGCGAGCCGCTTTGATATGACCGGCATTGATCTCCAGCTCGATCCTGATCCGGTCGCCGCACAGCGGATTGACATCTTCGTATGTCATGTTAGCGGAAGGCAGACTGCCGTAATTCCGGGGGTTGCGGAAGTGATCGAGTAGGACATCGCTGTAGAGTGCGGCCATCGTTTTTCATAAGAAATCAAAAGGCAAAAGGCAAAAGGCAAAAATAAAGAAGCAAATTCCCACATTTCGATTTTTGATTTTATGAGAGCCTCCTTCTTCATTTTTGCCTTTTGCCTTTTGCCTTTTGCCTTTTGATTTCTTCCTTCTGCCTATTTATACCTCTCTCATCGGCGTCCCCTGTCGGGCTGCCTTAACCGCGAACGCTTCAGCCAGTATGCTTAATGCTATCTCGGCCGCGGTTTGCGCGCCGATGTCGAGACCCGTCGGCACATGCACACGGTCAAGCGCCTGCTCGTCCACGCCGACTTCTTTGAGGAACTTTAAAATCGACTGGCCTCTCTTCTTGCTGCCCAGCAAGCCTATGTATACCGCCTCCGTCTTCAGCACGGTCTTGAGCACAGGAATATCGTATTTATAGTCGTGCGCGGTCAGGACGACAAAAGTAGATGAAGTGTAGGTCAGCTTCTCGGCGATTTCGGAAGGTATTCCGATCAGCAGCTCATCCGCTTGAGGAAATCGCTCGCGGGTTGCGAAGCGTGGTCTGCCATCGACGACCACGACTCTTAGCCCCATCTCCCTGGCCAGATTCACCAGATGCATTGAAACCGGCCCTGCTCCAAAGATGATCAGGGTGGGTGATGGGCCGTGCACCTCAAAGAAAACATCGGTCGAAGATGAAGCCGTTTTCAGCATGACAGTGCAAGAGGCTCGCTTCTGCATCAGATTGAGAGCCGTCTCGCGTGCTTCTCTATCAAGCAACGGCTCGCCCAGGGTGCCTGAGACACGGCCATCTTCGAAGATCACAAGCTTCGACGAAGTATCTTCGAGATGTGTAGCCACAACGACGCACTTACCTATTTTCACCTCATCTTGAACTGCCTGGTACAAATTCACCAGGCGGTCTTCGGGGTCGGCCAGGTCTAACGGTTCGATCATGACCTGTATGGTTCCGGCGCACGTGAATCCACCCTCCCATGCATCCTCTTCACCAAGGTCGACAGAAAATAGCCGGGGCTTGAAGGAAGCGAGCGCCTCTTCCGACTCCTCGATCACCTGTGCATCTACACATCCGCCGATGGTTACAGAGCCGAGTATGCGGCCGGCCTCGCTCACCCACATCTTCGCCCCTTCCTTTTTGGGACTCGTGCCTCTTGTAGCGACAAGCGTGGCCATCGCTACTCGTTTCTCGCTCTTTCCGAGCTTCTCTATCTGGTCGAAAACTTCTTGCATAGTCGCCTCACAGGACCAGATGGCGCTCCAGTGCTCTGAGGCTCGCGAGGTTATGCAAAGGGGCGAACACATCTATATGTGGAAGCGCCGCTTCCATCCCACGAACGAGCGGCTGATAGGCCGAACTGCCCAGTAAGGGGTTAAGCCAGATCAACCTTCCTGCACGCCTTTTCAGATGAGCGAGCGACGCGCTGAGCTCCTCAGGCTCTCCGGTGTCCCATCCGTCGCTCAGTATAATGACAATAGTCCGCTTATCAACAAGTTTAGGCCAGAGCGAATTTAATGTTGAGATGCTTGGACCAATGAGTGTGCCGCCGGACCAGCCGCGGACATTGGCTGATAGAGCTTCCAGGGCCTGCTTATAGCTCCTGTCCTTCAGGTGTCCAGTTATTCGTTCGAGCGATGTGCTGAAGACGAATGTTTCCACGCGCGCAAAACTGTTTTGAAGCTCGTATATGAATCGTAGAAGGACAAGGCTGTAGATGTCCATAGACCCCGACACATCGCATATCACGACTAGTCTGGTCTTCTTTTGTTTGCGCTTCTTGAACGAAAGCTCGACCAATTCTCCTCCGGTCCTCAAAGACTGGCGAAGAGTTCGGCGCAGATCGACTCTCGGACCGCGCCTGACGGGCTTCCAACGACGGCTGGGGCGGCGGGCCAGCCGCCGAACGATTCTCCGCGCCAGCCGGGAGACTTCTTCAAGTTCATCGCCTTCGAACAAACTGAAGTCTTTCTCTGCAGCGGACACGACATTGCTCGCACCCGGCAAATTAATCGGCTCTGGGACGCGCGACTCGGCGCCTTGCCAGTGTTTTAGGAAATAAGCCAGATCCTTATGTCTGTTCCCCCGAGCAGAGATCCGGACTTGCGGCTGGTTATTTGAAAGAACCTCTCGCTCGACAATCCTCCGCGGATGCATGCTACGGCCAATCTGGTTCCAGAAAGCTTCGAAGAGCTCCTCAAAAACAGGGAAGTCCTCCACGCGCGATGTCAGAACGCTTCTCAAACTCAGGAACGTCTCCTGTCGGTCGTCGAGATCGATCAGGTTGAGTGTCGTGACGGCGTCAATAGCCTCGGAAGGCGTCACCACGAGTCCATGCTTCCTGAGCGTCCTGCAAAATTGGACTGTACAAGAGAAAACGGAACAAACGGAAATAACGGAACAAACGGAAAAATCCTGAAGAATTTCCGTTTGTTCCGTTATTTCCGTTTGTTCCGTTTTCTCTTTTTCCATCCATTATCTGAGGTGACCGTCTTTCAACTCGGCTTCAAACTTGCGCAGGTCAGCCTCATCCTTCAGAAAACAACCAGTGGTCTCTGCGATCACTTCCTGGTCGAGTCGCTCTGTGTTTAATGCAACCAGCGCTGAGGCCCAGTCGAGCGTCTCGGCAACGCCGGGAACCTTGACCAGATTCAGCTTTCTGACTGCTTGAATCATTCGTGTCAGCTCAACTGAAAGCGACTCGCTGATCGCGGGAACTTTGACGCGCACGATCTCGAGCTCCTTGTCGAAGGACGGATAATCGATCCAGAGATAAAGGCATCGGCGTCTCAGGGCATCGGAGAGCTCTCGCGACCGGTTCGAGGTCAAGACTACGTACGGGCGGTGAATCGCTTTGATCTGACCGATCTCCGGAATAGTCACCTGGAACTCTGAGAGGATTTCGAGCAGGAAGGCTTCAAATTCCTCATCGCTTCGATCGACTTCGTCAATCAAGAGGACAGGCGAGCGCGTCTGCTGGGTTATGGCCTCAAGAAGTGGGCGCTTCAGAAGAAAAGGCTCGCTGAATATCTCTGCTTCTTTTTCAGTCGCACTCGCCGCCGAAAGCTCCTGCAGCTTGATATGCAGCAATTGCTTGGAATAGTTCCATTCGTAAAGCGCCGTTGTAGCGTCCAGACCTTCATAACACTGAAGGCGTACCAGCCTTGCCTCGAGCGCATTGGCGAGCACCTTGGCTATCTCGGTCTTACCGACACCTGCCGGTCCTTCCACCAGAAGAGGCTTCCCGAGCGCCATCGCCAGGTACAACGATGTTGCAACCGTGGTGTCGGAGATATAGGCTTGCCTGCGGAGCAACTCCTGGATTTTTCGTACCTCTTCTCTCACATCTGCCTCGCATCATGATCGGTGGCGCGCTGGAAGTCTTCGATAGTATTGATATCTTCAGGAAAGGTGCGTTCGAATGGAATAACGCGAACCAACTCGGGGTTCGCATCAACGAGCTTCCACGCCGCCTTATCGCCGTGCAGCCCAACAAGCTGGTCGAACAACGACTTTGCAAACAACATCGGGTGACCTTTTCGCCCGTGATAGGCAGCGAGCGCGATCTGGCCGTCGCCATGGCGCCACTCGTCAGCGACACGATTTATTGTTTCGGGATCGACTCCGGGCTGGTCGCCGAGAAGAATCATGATTGCATCGGAACGAGGGTCGAGAGCTTCAATGCCCGCACGGTACGAGGATGCACATCCCTCACCGAAGACCGGGTTTTCAACAACCTTTGCATTACCGCAGACGACATTCTCACGAATCTCATCAGCCGCGCGGCCCAAGACGACGATCACCTCGTCAAGACCCGTTGCTTGTTCGGCCTGCTTGATAACCCAGCCGAGCAGGGTAGTCCCCCTGAAGGGCAGAAGCTGTTTGGGTTGTCCGAAACGGCTTGAAGCGCCCGCCCCGAGAACCAGTCCGGAGATAAAGTCCCTCATGTTGAATAAGAAAATACGAAACAAACGAGAAGAGAAAACGGAACAAACGGAAATAACGGAACAAACGGAAGACCTATAAAATTTCCGTTTGTTCCGTTATTTCCGTTTGTTCCGTTTTCTCTCTTGGTCTTCATATTGTTGTTTCCAGATAAAGTTGGGGCGACCGCTCGAATGACTCTTTGCAACGAAGGCAGCAGAAATAAAAGGTATTGTCTTTGAAGATCGACTTATATCTCGTGTTCGCCGTGACGACCGTCATTCCGCACACAGGGTCGATGCTCTCTGTAGAAGATTCGGCAGTCCTCTGCACGACCGGCAGACTTATGCCCTCTGAGCCTTCGACCATGGTTTGCCGCGAATCACTCCTTCGCAAGCGGGTAATTTCGGCCATTACACTGAGAGCAATTTCAGGTAGTGTTTCGCCTCCGAGCTCAAGTCCGGCTGGACATTTTATGCGGGCGATATGTTCGGCAGGCGCTCCTTTGTCGCGAATGTATTGGAAGAGTGATTTCGCTTTTTCTTTGCTTGCCACGAGCCCGAGGTATTTGGGATTTGTCCCAATGACGGCCTCGAGCCCCTCTTCGTCGCCATTGCCCATTGTCGCCACCACAATAAAGCTGCGCGATTCTATGCGACCCCTGGCCGCTTCGAGGTCGGTCAGCACGACGTCAGCTTCGGGGAATTGTTCCCGCTTGGCCTCCGGATCGGCCACACAAACCTTAAAGTCGAGCAGCCGTCCGAGCCCGGCGAGAATCTGCGCTAAGGGTGAACTGCCAACGATAAGAAGATTGGGCTTAGGAAGTATTGGCTCAAGGTAAATCTCCAGCGAGCCGCCCCCCTGGCATGCCATCAGATAAGCTTCGACTCCCTTCCAATCTCCGTGTGTCGCTTCCGGGCTGATGCAGACGAGCTTCGGCTTGCCTGTGTTCAGCGCCTTCTGCGCCTCGCGAACGACGATGGGTTGAACGCATCCGCCTCCTATCCATCCGATTATGGAGCCATCAGGCTTGATGATGGCCTTTGACCCGGGCTTGGCCGATTGAGGGCTTTTGTAGGCAACCACGGTGGCGATTACGAAAGGCTCCTCTTCGGCACGTAACTGAACAAATTGATCGATGACGTCACTCCACATGGATGAATTACTCACTGATCGAGAGAGGAAAACGGAACAAACGGAAATAACGGAACAAACGGAAATTCTTAAGATTTTTCCGTTTGTTCCGTTATTTCCGTTTGTTCCGTTTTCCTCTCTCGGTTACTCACTCACTCCCCGCTCCCTCAAAAGCTTCCACACTTTAGGCGGGGTGATCGGAATGTCTATGTGTCTCACACCAAGATGCCAGAGCGCATCTACCACCGCATTGACAATAGCGGCAGGCGCTCCGACAGTTGCTGACTCTCCAACCCCCTTCGCCCCGAGCGGGTGATGCGGCGAGGGAGTACATGTCTTATCCGTCTCCCAATTCGGCGTTTCTACCGCCGTCGGGAGCAGGTAATTCATAAAGCTGCCTTGAAGTATGTTCCCGCTCTCGTCGTATTGTATCTCCTCATAGAGGGCCGGACCCAGTCCCATGGTCAACCCGCCATGAATCTGTCCTTCGACGATCATCGGGTTGATGATGTTCCCGCAGTCGTCGACGGCCACGAATCGGCGTACCTTAACCTCCCCGGTACCCTTATCGATATCGACAACGCAGATGTAGCTGCCGAATGGATAGGTGAGATTCGGCGGGTCGTAATAAGAGACCGCTTCCAGGCCCGCTTCCATTCCTTGTGGATGATTGGTGTATGCGGCAAGCGCGATCTCTTGAATCGACTTTGCGCGATCAGGCGAGCCCTTGACGAAGAACTTGCCCGGTTCCCACTCCAGGTCATCTTCGTGAGCCTCGAGCAGGTATGCAGCGATCTTCTTTGCCTTATCTCTGATCTTGCGCGCTGCCACGGCTCCTGCCGCACCAGCGACCGGCGTGCTCCGGCTTGCATACGTGCCGAGCCCGTAGGGCGCGGTGTCGGTGTCGCCTTCCTCAATCGCTATATCATCAACCGGGAATCCGAGTTCTTCCGCGATGATCTGCGCGTAGGTTGTCTCGTGTCCCTGACCCTGAGATTTGGTGCCGAATCGCGCGATGACTTTACCCGTCGGATGGACGCGAATCTCGGCGCTATCGAACATCTTCAATCCGAGGATGTCGAAGTGCTTCGACGGGCCGGCTCCGACTATCTCGGTGAAGCTGCTGATGCCGATTCCCATCAACTCTCCGCGCTTGCGTTTTTCCAGCTGCTCCTTCTTGAGTTCCGCATATCCGATCTTATCCATGGCCTTGTTCAGCGCAGCGCCGTAGTCGCCGCTGTCGTACTCCCATCCGAGCGCGGACTTGTATGGGAACTGCTCAGGCTTTATGAAGTTTTTCATGCGAAACTCAGCCGGGTCCATTCCCAGTTCGTGGGCCATCAGGTCAGCCATTCGCTCAATGGCATGCACCGCCTCAGTCACTCGGAACGAGCAGCGATATGCAATGCCTCCGGGGGGTTTGTTGGTGTAAACGCCATCGACCTCGACGTGCGCGGCCTTGAGATCGTAAGACCCGGTGCAGATGTGGAATAGGCCTGCGGGAAACTTCGAAGGGTTCGCGGCCGCATCGGTGTAGCCATGATCAGCGATTGTTTTGATGCGGAGAGCTGTCAATTGCCCGTCTTTCTTTCCTGCCAGCTCCGCGGTCATGTGATAATCGCGCGCGAAGGAATCGGCCTGAATATTCTCCATGCGGTCTTCAATCCACTTGACGGGCTTACCCGTAAGCACCGATGCGGCAACGGCAATCACGTATCCTGGATAGACGGGCACCTTGCCCCCAAACCCGCCACCGATGTCCGGAGAGATGATTTGAATCTTGTGCTCGGCCAGGCCGACGTGTCCCGCAACCAGAGCAAAAACAGTCCTAATCGCGTGCGGCGCCTGAGTGGTCATCCAAACGGTCAGCTTGCCTATGACTTTATCGAAAGAGGCGATGCAGCCGCAGGTCTCTATCGATGAGACGTGAATCCTCGGGATGTAAATATCTTCTTTTACCGTGACCTCGGCTTCCCGGAATGCCTGGTCGGTTGCCGCGCGGTCTCCCCACTCCCAATGCCAGATATGATTGTCTTTTTTGTCCGGCTTGTCCGTACGAAGAACCGGCGCATCAGCGAGCAGTGCTTTCTTGGGATCGACCACGACCGGCAAAGGATCGTAATCGACCTCAACAGCATCGACTCCGTCCGCGGCGATGTAACGCTCCGTAGCAAGTACCGCCGCGACCTCCTGGGCCTGGTACATCACTTTTTCGACAGGAAGCACCATCTGGGTGTCCGACATCAAGGTCGGCATCCAGTGTAGATTGTATTGTGCAAGGTCCTTGCCTGTGATGACCGCAAGCACGCCGGGGATGGCCAGCGCTTTTGAAGTGTCTATGCTCTTGATCGTGGCATGGGCATAAGGGCTGCGGACGATGTCCAGGTAGAGCATGTCGGGCAACACTATGTCGTCGACGTATGTCCCTTTGCCTCGAAGGAAGCGCGGGTCTTCCTTCCTCTTGACCGAATGGCCCATACCACCGATTTCTGCTGATGTTCTTGGAGTCATCTTACGCACCCCCCTGTTTCAACTTCTCTGAAGCGTATTGATATGCCTTAACGATATTGACGTACCCGGTGCAGCGGCATAAGTTGCCCGAAATGGCGTGGCGAATCTCGTCCTCGGTTGGAGCGGTATTGCTCTTGAGGAACGCATATCCCGTCATCAGCATTCCGGGAGTGCAGTAGCCGCACTGTAGCCCATGTTCTTGAAAGAACCCCTCCTGCAGAGCGTGCAGCTTGCCGTTTTGTTCCAGACCTTCGACCGTCACTATCTCGCGCCCGTCGGCCTGGACTGCGAACATGGTGCATGACTTGATAGCCTTTCCGTCCAACACGACCGTGCAGGCGCCACAGTGGCTCGTATCGCAACCTATATGTGTCCCGGTGAGCCGTAGGTTCTCGCGCAGGAAATGGACCAGCAGCAGTCTGGGCTCCACTTCTGCCGCGTGCTCAACTCCGTTGATAGTGACCTTAATGCCAATCTTTGCCATCGTCTAAGCTCCTCTCTTGGCACGCCCGAGTGCGCGGATAAGTGCCCGCGCTGTGAGGACGCGAACAAGGTCTCGTTTGTAATCGGCCGGGCCCCTGATGTCATCGATAGGTTGAGCCTCTCCAGCCGCAAGCTCAGCTGCCTGTTTGATTGTGGATTCGTCGAGCGTCTTACCAGCCAGGAAAGCTTCGGCTTTTTTCGCCTTCAGAGGGGAGAAACCGACATTTGTCAAACCGATTCCAGCTCGCTGACAGATGCCGTCGCTGTTCAGAGTTAACTGAACGGCAACGCCTGCGGTTGCGTAATCGCCGACTTTCCTCTCGAGCTTCAGATATGCGCCTCCACTCGAGGAAGATGGAATCGGAATCTTTATCTCCTTGAGTATTTCGTCCGGTTGAAGTGCCGTGGCGAAGATACCGGTGAAGAAGCCATCGACGGGTATCTCTCGCTCACCACGTGGTCCGACCGCAATGAGCGACGCTCCAAGCGCGAG
Organism: Acidobacteriota bacterium; assembly: GCA_022614735.1. GTDB lineage: Bacteria > Acidobacteriota > Blastocatellia > RBC074 > RBC074 > JAKEHZ01. The sequence goes on from JAKEHZ010000154.1 coordinate 14,025, forward strand.
CATCGTGGCCGGGTGGTCATTGGCCGGGTCGCCGTGTGCCAGATTCCCACAGACGGTGGCCTGGTTTCTCACCAGCGGATCAGCGATCACCGATGAAGTGTCCGTGAGTATCGGATAACGCGATGTTATTGTGGGCGAGACCTCGAGATCGCTCTCCCTCGCCAACGCGCCAATCCTCAAATTGCCATCAAGCTCAGAGATGTAATTGAGACTACTTAGACGGTTGATGTCAACGATGTAGGGTGGTGATGCAAGCCTCAGCTTCATCATCGGTATCAGGCTTTGCCCGCCCGATAGTATTTTGGCATCAGGGCCTAACTTCTGAAGGAGTGAGACTGCTTCATCCAATGTGCGTGGAACATAATATTCAAAGCTACGAGGTATCATTGGGGCCTCATCTTCCTTATGAACCTGGCCCTTGCGAGCCTGGCCCATCTATTAGTTATCGATTCACTGGTTAAAAAGTCGAAGGGACGCGGTTGAACAGTCGAGGGAACGAACAACGACATAGCCTTCGCTCTCGACTGCCCGTAGCATACTCTTGGCTACAAAAGGCGTCAACCAGACGTCCAATTATGAATGGAAGAAGAGAAAACGGAACAAACGGAAATAACGGAACAAACGGAAAGTTTCTAGGATTTTTCCGTTTGTTCCGTTATTTCCGTTTGTTCCGTTTTCTCTCTCCATATCCATCGATTTTTATTGATGTTTGCGGCAACATTGTGTAAGATTGGATTCGGCTAAGTGAGACGCTCAGACTCGGTCGTGATCACATTCAACTGATCACCTTAAATTTAACTTTTCTTCACCTCACGTTATAACAGAGCATAGAGAGCCTAAGAAAGCCGGGGAAGTTTATTAAGGTGCCGATCGTACGTGATAAATGTTGCAACCCGCTGCCACAAATGGTTGCGAAGCGATAACATTGGTGCAGCCATATCGCCCCGTATCAATCGTCGAAATACCATCCTGTTACCCGGGTCGAAATCCGAGTCGAACCTGGGTAGTAGGATGAGTAATAATCCTACAAGTCTTGTCTACTTGGACCAGGTGAGAAGGATTAGGATTAATCCCTAGAGTAACGCTGAATTAAATACCTTCGGTTTGATGAGTATTACCACTCACCAGCCATAGCTGCCCCTACTTGTGTGCCCCTTTCTGCCGCGAAATTGACTCCCCCTGTCCCGTAAAACTATTGATTGACGGCAGTATACCTAACTGTTTAGTTGATGGACCCTTTACAGACAGGAGTTTATTTATGAAGAATTACATTGTTGCCTCAACGCTAATCGTTCTGGTCCTTGTTGTCGGAGTTTTATCCGACTTCGGGGGCAGATCGTCGGCCAAGAGTAAGATCAACCCAACACACAGATCCGTTTCAGGGGCTGCTACTTTCATCACACAGAGCACGGGCGGGAGCCTGCAGAACGCGAGCGTTTATGCCCTGACCAGTGACAATAACATTTATATTTTCACTCCGGGCTCCAGCAGATTTGTCCAACTGACTCGCGTCACCCAGATCGACGGCAATTTGATCGGAATAGATTATCGGCCGGCTGACGGAAATGCGGCTGTGGTTTACGGTCTGACTGATACAGGGAAAATCTATCTTATCAACCTGGCATCCACACAACTTGGGGCCGCCAACCTGGTGAACACCCTGACCACTCGATTTGACGGAGGGTTTCAATCGCTGATGGACTTCAATCCGGTGGCCAACGCACTTCGTGTGATTGGAAGCAACGACCAGAACATTGCAGTCCTCAACGGGTCGGGCAACCTCGCTCAGACCATGGCTCAAACAGCCCTGGCTTATGCTATGGGCGATGTTAATGCGGGTACCGATCCGAACATTGCCGCCGGCGCCTATACCAACAATTTCGCAGGCGCGCCCAATACTCTCTTCTACACTATCGATTACGCGTTGGACACGTTCGTGACGATCTCGACGCGCAACAGCACAGGAAGTTCGAACACAGGCGGAGGGCAACTGCAGACGATCGGCTCGCTCGTCGATTCAGGCGGTAACCCGATCAACTTCGCCTCGACTGCCGACTTCGACATCTTCACCGACAGCAGCGGGGTTAATACTATAGTCGCGATCAGCGGCCAGACGCTCTATACGATCAATCTCTCCCAGGTCAATCAATCTCTGGCGCTGGGGACTACGCAGAATATAACTGCCAGGGTAGTGGGTACACAGCCGACGACATCAGGCGACAGTACACCCACTGGCAGTTTCATCGACGTCGCGGTCTCACCATTCCAGGCGGCCCCTGCTCCTACTCCGACACCCACGCCGGCTATTCAAGCCGTCACACCTATCCTGGAATGTGTTACTCCGAATAACAAAGGCAATTTTTTGGCGCTCTTTGGTTACTCCAATCCCAATCC
>JAKEHZ010000019.1 GCA_022614735.1 Acidobacteriota bacterium
CCCATTTATGTCAGCTTAACTGAGATCAGTTTAGAAACGCCCGGGTCTTCCATCGTCACACCATAAAGCACATTGGCTGCTTCCATCGTCCTTTTACTATGAGTGATGACCATAAACTGCGTATTGGAACTCATCTCATTGATCTTGTCGGCGAAACGTCCGATATTTACATCATCAAGAGGAGCGTCAACCTCATCGAGCAAACAGAACGGGCTCGGCCTGTATTTGAAGATCGCTATCACCAGTGAAAGCGCGGCCATTGCTTTTTCACCGCCGGAGAGCAGCAGAACATTCTGCAGGCGTTTTCCGGGCGGCTGGGCAATAATCTCAATGCCGCTTTCGAGAATGTCGCTCTCGTCAATCAATCGCATCTCGCCATGACCGCCACCGAAGAGCTCCTGGAACATCTTCTTGAAATTCTCATTGACGGCATGGAAAGCCTCAACAAATTTCTCGCGTGATCGGTGTTTGATATCAGCGATTGCAGATTGCGTGTCAGCTACTGCTTTCTCGATATCTTCCTTCTGTGTGGAGAGAAAAATGAAACGTTCCTCGATTTCCGTCAGCTCTTCCAGCGCCATCATATTGACCGGACCAAGACCATCAATCTTTGTACGCAATTCATCCAGCCGCGCTTTGGCTACTTCGAGATCGAAATCATCCGGGACATTCCAGAAAGAGATTTCCACATCATCATCAATCTCTTGATTACTCTCCTGCTCGGGCGAACGATCTTCCACACCGGGCTGGTCTGTCTGCGAAGTTTCAGATTGCTTCCCGGACTCAAGACGTTCACAAACCTCGACAATATTCTCGCCCAGTTCCAAATGACAGGAATGTATGAGGTGCTCGAGATTACTTGTCAAACGAGCCCGCTCTATCTCCTTCTGCGCACGTTCCTCACGCGATTGAGCCGCACTCTCGCGAGCAGTACGCAGCTCGACGTCAATTGATTCCAGTTTTTCCCGGACGGTGGCCAGGGCAGCAGTACGTTGCTCCAGCTCTTCCACGCTCGACCGTTGCCGAGCGCTGAGTTCGTTCAGCTGCTCAGCCATACTTTGAATGGTCGTCCGGATCGTGTTGGTCTGCTCGTCAGCTTCGATTGCCTCCATGCGAGACCGAGTGAAACGACTATCGAGATCACTCGCCTCACTCTCCAGTCTGCGAATATCGTTCTGCAGTCCTCTACGTCGCTCGGTCTTTGCTGCGAACTCAGCCCGCCAACGCGACAGCTCTTGAAACCTCTGCTCAGCGTTACGCCGCAGTTCTGCGATCTCTGCCTGAGCGATTTCAACGACCTTCTCCGCTTCGGCCCGCGACTGTTCGGCCTCTTCGTTTTGCGCGGCTGCCTGTTGCAGTTTCGATTCGAACTCTCGCAACTCTTCATCGGCCCGGGCAGTCTCCTGCACCACGACTCGTATGTGAGTTGAAGTTCGCTCAAGCTCGCGATCGCACTGCTGCAATTGTTCGCGTAGAACAGCAAGCTTCTTGTCAACCTGGCGTAATTCCTCGTCTAACTGTCTCTGCATCTCCTCGATTTGAGCAATCTGCATTTTGGCGCTGCCCAAATCGGATTCGGCGGTTCCTACCGCGACTGCCAGAAATTCGTGGCGTTCAGACAAATCAGCTATTTCACGCTTGAGTGCCAGAACACCTATGCCTTTCTCGGTGCTGCTACCACCTGATATGAGACGTCCGGCAACGACACGCTCTCCAGTGACCGAAAGCGTAGTGGTCGGCTGCTCTGAACCATTACCTGACGCGCCGTTGGTGAACAGAGACGCGCTGATCGCCTGATTTGTGTCTTCAACAATCCTGGCAGTCGCCAGGGCCGGCAGGGCCAGCTTGAAGGCATCAGCAAACTCCGAGCGCAGACCGAGCAGGGAACCGAGCGTCCGATGCTGAGGGTTGTAGCCATCGCCATTCTGAGTGAAGTCTGCCGGTTCAGCGCCATGCAGTCCCACGACCAGGAATGTAGCTCGCCCGGCGCCCTCTGTCTTCAAGAAATTAATGGCCCCCAAAGCATCATCGAATGTCGGAACGACCACGTACTGCAGCTCATCGCGCATTGCAGTCTCGATCATCGCTTCGTGCTCCGGCGCTACTTGAACGAAGTCAGCCAGAGTGCCGAGCGTCTTGAACCCATTCGCCGGAAGGTTCATCAATGCCTGGACAGCTTCGGAGAAATACGCGTGCCTCTGGTCGAGCTCACTGAGCGATTTCAGGCGATGTTCGTTTGCCGTGAAATCACGTTGTAGGGTTGAGAGACTATCCTCGCGTTCTTCACGAATCCGGCGCAGGTCAGTAAGTTTACCGGCAAATTCCAATAGCTCTGAGCTGATATGTTGCTGTCTCGACGATGTCTCTTCCAGGCTTTCAGTCAACATCACATGCTGCTCTGCGGCCGCCTGGGCTTGCGTCTTAGCCCGCACATGCTCCGCGCTCAGCCCATCCAATCCGGACTGGATGCGATCGACAGAATCGGCAAACTGACGTTTCTGCTGGCGCCAGCGCTCCAGCTGTGTCAGGCTTTCATAAACTTTTTTCCGAGCATCCTCCAGTCTGTGCTCATAACCCTCATCCTTCTCGACCTGCTCTCGGTGCTTCTCTTCAGCATCAACAAGAATTTTACTCTCGCTGTTGATCTCCAGCTCGAGTTTCTGCGACTCTTCGCGAAGTCGAGAGATCTCCTGTTCTATGAAGTGGTGTCTCTCACCGATTGAAGCCTGGTCTTTGGCAAATTGTTCTGAACGCCGGCCTAAGGACTCCAATTGCTCGCTGAGGTGGTTGTGCTGCTGACGCGTACGCTCGTTCTCGAGATCGATATTTGCAGCAACCTGCCTTGCCGCATTCAGCGCATCTTCGGCAGAGCGCGCGATCTGCGCGGTGTTGTGCTGAGCCTCTTCGAGTGTTGCGATTGTAGATAAGATTTCTGATTCGCGCGATGAAATACTGCTCAATGACGATTCCAGGCTGTCAATCGACTCATTCGTCGCGCGGTAGTCGACGACATAGACAGCGCGCATCAGATCGCGCATCTCCTGCCTCAATCGCTGGTAGCGTCGCGCACGCGCCGCCTGGCGTTTGAGGCTGTTTTGCTGGCGCTCGATCTCAGTGAGGATGTCGGTGACGCGCGCCAAATTAAGTTTCGAGGCCTCCAACTTCAGCTCGGCCGCATGCTGGCGCATCTTGAATTTCGAGATGCCCGCAGCTTCCTCGATCAGCGCTCTGCGATCGAGGGGTTTCGCCGAAAGTACCTGACCAATTCGCCCCTGCTCAATGATCGCGTAATGTGCCCCACCAAGCCCGGTGCCTGCAAAGAGATCTTGAATATCACGAAGACGGCAGGCGCGCCCGTTCATCTCGTATTCGCTCTCGCCCGTACGGTACAAACGCCGCCCAACGGTAATGCGTTCTCCTTCGCGAAAGACTCGCGTTGAGCTCGGCGGCGTATGTCTACGGCGCTTCTTGTGCTGCTGGGCAGGCTGTTGACCGGATTGCCCGTCGGCATTCTCTGTTTGGGATTCTGGCTCTGTCTGGGATTCTGGTTGATTGGCGGTTTCTGTGACGGTCTCCTCAGCAGTACTGGCGGCTTCGGCGGCCATAATCAGTGCGGAAGCTTCAATTGCAGCATCTGCCTGCTCCAGCGATTCTTCGGCCTGTCTTAGCGCTTCTGTCTCGGGTTGGTTCACCTCACCACGGATCTCGAAAGACTCGTGCACAACCATAGTCAGAATGACCTCGGCCATGCCGGACGGCGGGCGATTTCGGCTGCCCTGGAAGATCACGTCCTCCATCTTGCCGCCGCGCAGCGCTTTTGCACGCTGCTCACCGATTACCCAACTCAGCCCATCTGCTATATTCGACTTGCCGCCTCCGTTCGGACCAACAACGGCAGTGATGCCTTCTTTATCGAAGACGACCTCTGTAGGATCACAGAAAGACTTAAAACCCTGAAGGAAAAGTTTCTCTATTCTGAGCATTTAGAACATTTGACAACCGGGGGATATTGCCGAGATACCACAATTTGTTGAGTAGTTTGAAAACGAATGCACACTATACGGTAGCATCAACTCTTTGTCAAACCAGGCCGCTATTCATTACAGAAGAGAAAACGGAACAAACGGAAATAACGGAACAAACGGAAAGTTTAAGATTTTTCCGTTATTTCCGTTTTTTCCGTTTTTTCCGTTTTCTCTCATTTCTTACGATTTCGCTCTATGTAGCTGCGCGCGAACTCATTGAGATGCGGCGCATTGACCAAACCGACTTTCTTCGCCTCTTCTTCGGCTTTTTCCACTGTCCAACCGTCACGCAAGGCACGGCGGATCATCCAGAAAGCCCCGACACGGATCGCCGCAGTACAGTGTATAAACGCCGGGCGGTTTTCCGGGTCATCCGTAATCTTGAGAAACTCAACGACCTGTTCATCTCTCGGATTACTAAAGACAACTGGAATATTGAAATATCGAAGCCCTAACTTTTTCGCTTCGGCCTCTTCTTCTTCGGCTCGGTGTTCGCTTGGCTGTCTCAAATTGATTATAGCCTTGACACCGTCGGCTTTTAGTTTGGCCAGATGCTCGATACTCGGTTGAGCGCCTGTGCAGAATTGTTCATTGACCTGCAGGAAGTTTCTGATTGGTCGGACTTCTTGCGCAAATGAGTAAGAGAAGACAAGCACTAAGAAAAGTCCAAATCTGATATACATTGATTTTCTCCCTCTGATTTTCTTATTCCTCGTCGTCACGAAGTTTCGCGAGGACCGAGAAGTCTTCGAGCGTTGTTGTATCTCCGATCGTCTGGGCGCCGGAAGCGATGTCGCGCAAGAGGCGGCGCATTATTTTGCCCGAGCGGGTCTTCGGCAAAGCGTCGGTAAAGCGAATGTCATCCGGTTTCGCCATCGCGCCGATCTCCTTCTGTACATGACGGCGCAACTCTTCTTTCAACTCCATCGTAGGATGATGACCTGATTCGAGTGTCACAAAAGCGGAGATCGCCTGCCCCTTGAGTTCATCGGGACGCCCGACCACTGCAGCCTCGGCTACCGCACTGTGTGAGACGAGCGCGCTTTCGACCTCCATCGTACCCAGACGGTGCCCACTCACGTTTATCACATCATCAACACGCCCCATCAACCAAAAATATCCGTCCTCATCACGTCGTGCGCCATCGCCAGTGAAATAGCGTCCGGCAATGTCACTCCAGTACTGTTTTCGGTAGCGCTCAGGATCGCCATAAATCGTCCGTAGCATCGCAGGCCATGGGCGCGTGATGACCAAAAAACCTCCTTGGTTCGGCCCGACAGATGCTCCATCTCTGGTCTGTATATCCGGAAGTATACCAGGGAAGGGAAGTGTCGCGGATCCGGGTTTGGTTACTATTGCACCCGGAATCGGAGTGATCAGAATCGCACCGGTTTCGGTCTGCCACCACGTGTCAACAATCGGGCAGCGTTCTTTCCCGATGATCTTATGGTACCAGATCCAGGCATCGGGATTGATTGGCTCTCCAACAGTCCCGAGCAATCGCAATGAAGAGAGATCGTATTTGAGCGGCCATTGCTCGCCCCACTTGATGAAGGTGCGGATAGCTGTTGGAGCTGTATAAAGGATATTGATCTTATGTCGTTCAACGATTGCCCAGAAACGGCCGAAGTCAGGCGTATTCGGGGCGCCTTCATACATTACCGTGGTCGCGCCATTTTGCAATGGTCCATAAACGATGTAGCTGTGACCGGTGACCCATCCTATGTCGGCCGTACACCAGTATGTGTCATCGTCGTGCAGGTCAAAGACCCACTTAGTGGTGATATACGTTTGAACAGCATAGCCGCCCGTAGTGTGGACTATGCCTTTAGGTTTGCCGGTTGTCCCGGATGTATAGAGGATGTAAAGCGGATGCTCCGAGTCCAGGGGCTCGGCAGGGCAATTATCCGAGGCATTCTCCATCAGCTGGTGATACCAGTGGTCGCGGCCAATCTCCATGCGGATTTCATTCTGACAACGTTGCACAACTATGACTTGCTTAACGCTGGGACAGCTATTGAGTGCCTCGTCGACGGCAGGTTTCAACTGAACCACACCGCCACGCCGGAAGCCACCATCGGCCGTTATCACGGCTTTGGCTTGAGCATCATTGATCCTATCTTTCAAGGCTTCAGCCGAGAATCCACCGAAAATAACCGAGTGTGTGGCGCCAATTCGCGCGCAGGCTAACATCGCAACCGGCAGCTCAGGGATCATCGGCATATAGATCACCACCCGATCGCCTTTTTCAACACCCAGTGATTTGAGCACATTAGCGAACCTGCAGACTTCGCGATGCAACTGCTGATAAGTTATCGTGCGAGTATCGCCCGGCTCGCCTTCCCAGATGATGGCTGCCTTATTCCTGCGCCAACCTGCTAAATGACGGTCAAGGCAGTTATACGAGATGTTGATTTGCCCGCCAATGAACCACCTGGCGAAGGGTTCATCCCACTCGAGCACCCTGTCCCATTTTTTGAACCAGAGCAAATCACCGGCGATCTCCGCCCAGAATCCTTCCGGGTCTTCAACTGAACGTTTGTAGATTCGATCATATTCCTCGCGGCTCTTGATGTGAGCCGCGCTGCTGAATGAAGCTGCCGGCGCAAAGACACGGTCCTCTTTCAGCAATGAATTGATGTCGGGTTGCGTTTGTGACATGCCTTCCTCCGGAACGATTAATGCTGATACGGGCCAAATAATAAACGCGCGAGCCTGCAAAACCAAGATGTTAGTATCAATTGATGTATTAAACCAGCTCGTCTCTCGCTTGACACTCATTGGAAGTGATGACATCCTGTCCCACTTTGTCGGCAGCCGGTTGCCGGTAGCCCGTAGCCGGTTCGCAGACAGAGCGCTCAGAATGATGAAATAGTTCGCAGTTCGCAGTTCGCAGTAAGAAAATGAAAACTGCGAAGTTTAGGCTGCGAACTGCGAACTGCGAACTGCGAACTATTTTTGAGGAGGACTAAGTGAAACAACACGGTAGGTTCTTATTCACCTCTGAGTCTGTGACGGAGGGCCACCCGGACAAATTATGTGATCAGGTTTCAGATGCAATTCTCGATGAGGTATTGCGGCAAGACCCTATGGGAAGAGTTGCCTGCGAGACCATGGCCATGACAGGCCTGATCATCGTCGGTGGAGAGATCACAACCAAAGCGCAGGTCGACTACTCGAAAATTGCGCGCGAGACGGTGAGAGAGATCGGTTACACCAGAGCGAAATTCGGCTTCGATGCCGAGACATGTTCTGTGATCTCTGCCATCAACACGCAATCGCCCGATATCGCCATGGGCGTTGATACGGGCGGAGCAGGTGATCAGGGCCTCATGTTTGGCTATGCGTGCAATGAGACGCCCGAGTTGATGCCACTTCCTATCCAGCTTGCGCATCAACTGGTTCACAGGCTGAGCAAAGTGAGACGTGACGAGACGCTATCCTATCTTCGCCCCGATGGAAAATCCCAGGTGACCGTCGAATATGACAAGGGAAAGCCTGTGAGAGTTGATGCGGTGGTCATCTCCACCCAGCACGGTCCGGATGTCCGCGCCGAGCAGATTCGTGAAGATATTATTGACCACGTCATCAAACCGACGATTCCCGCTCAGCTACTGGACAACACAAAATATTATGTCAACCCGACCGGACGTTTCGTGGTTGGTGGCCCGCAAGGTGATACGGGATTGACCGGACGCAAGATCATCGTTGACACCTATGGCGGGGCCGCTCCGCACGGCGGTGGCGCATTTTCAGGTAAAGACCCGACAAAGGTTGACCGTTCGGCTTGTTATATGGCTCGCTACATTGCCAAAAACATCGTGGCTGCCGGTATCGCCGATCGCTGCCAGGTGCAATTGGCTTATGCGATCGGAGTTGCAGAGCCTGTCTCCGTTTATGTCGATTGTAACGGGTCGTCGAGGATTGACGAAGATAAGCTTTCAGAGATCATCCGCTCCAACTTCCATCTGACGCCCAAGGGCATCATCGAATCTCTCGATCTACGCCGCCCGATTTACAGGAGGACTGCTGCCTTCGGGCATTTCGGGCGCAATGAAGAAGGGTTCTCCTGGGAACTGACCAATCGCGCTGAGCGTCTGCGCACTGACGCTGGCTTGAGCTAATTTCAGTTTTCAGCGATCTCTGTCACAACTGAAAACTGAAAACTTGAAAACTGAAAACTGAAAACTGTTTACAGAGGAAATAAGTCGTGGAAGCTATAAAAGATGTGCGGTGTGAAGTGAAAGACCTGTCTCTGGCCGATGAAGGTAAGAGGCGTATCGAATGGGCCGAAAGAGAAATGCCGGTGCTGCGTCTGATCCGGCAACGTTTCGAGCAGGAGAAGCCGTTAGCCGGCCTAAGACTGGTAGCCTGCGCTCACGTGACTACGGAGACCGCGAATCTGGCTCGCGCCTTGAGTGCCGCCGGTGCTGATGCGGTCATCATTGCTTCGAACCCGCTCAGCACCCAGGATGACGTTGCTGCCGCCATGGTTAAACACTATGGCATATCCGTTTTTGCGCTCAAAGGTGAATCGATTGAAACATACAATCAACACGTGCGGATGGCGCTGGATCACAAACCGCAGCTGATCATTGATGACGGCTCGGATGTCGTCGCTACCCTGGTCAGCGAAAGACCCGAGCTGATCTCGGAAATTATCGGCAGTACCGAAGAGACCACGACTGGGATCAATCGTCTCAAGGCCATGCTGCGAGACGGCAGACTTAGCTTTCCGGCAATTGCCGTCAATGATGCGCAGACCAAGCATTTCTTCGACAACCGCTATGGCACAGGGCAGAGCACTCTCGACGGTGTGATCCGCGCAACTAACATCTTGTTGGCAGGCAAAACGATCGTAGTCGTCGGTTACGGCTGGTGTGGTAAGGGTGTGTCCATGCGCGCGCGTGGAATGGGGGCCAATGTCATCGTCACAGAGATCAATCCGATTAAAGCTATCGAAGCGACAATGGATGGCTTCCGCGTCATGCCTATCGCTCAAGCTGCACATTACGGAGATATCTTCATCACAGTGACTGGCAGCAGGCACGTCATCGATGGTTCGCATTTCGAGAAGATGAAAGACGGAGCTCTCGTGGCTAATTCCGGGCACTTCGACCTGGAGCTCAACCTCGTCGCCTTGAAAGAGATGTCAACCGATATCAGGACTATCAGACCATATGTGGAAGAATATAGGCTGCGAGACGGCCGCGGAATTATCGTGCTTGGTGAAGGACGATTGATAAATTTAGCGGCTGCCGAAGGACATCCTGCCAGCGTTATGGATATGAGCTTTGCTAATCAGGCCCTCTCCGTGGAATACCTAGTTAAGAACAAAGGCAAGCTTGAAGCAAAGATTCACCTGCTGCCGGAAGAGGTGGACATGGAAATCGCGCGTATTAAACTGACGGCGATGAATATCTCGATAGACGATCCGACTCCGGAACAGATCGAATATTTGGGCAGCTGGCAAACTGGCACCTGAGAGAATACGAAACAAACGAAAAAAGATGCTAGATGCTAGATGCTAGATGCTAGGAAGAGCGCTCTTCCTAGCATCTAGCATCTAGCATCTTTTTTCGTTTGTTTCGTATTCTTTCTACTTCTAATGAGAGC
>JAKEHZ010000155.1 GCA_022614735.1 Acidobacteriota bacterium
GATTCGACACACTACCGCATGCGGTAGTGTGTCGAATCCGCAATCCGCAATCCGCAGTCAATAGGCTGCAATCAGATACTTCGTCTCGCTAACAAATATTCCTTCACGAAATCGTCAATCTTGCCGTCAAGCACCGCATCGACATCGCCCGTTTCGTGTTTCGTTCGCACATCTTTCACTAAACGGTAAGGATGCAATACGTAATTGCGAATCTGAGAGCCGAAGGAGATGTCACGCTTCGATTCGGCAAGCCTGTCAGTTTCGGCTCTCTTCTTGGCCAACTCGAGATCGTACAGGCGCGATCTTAAGACCCTCATTGCGACATCGCGGTTCTGATGCTGCGAGCGCTGATTTTGACAGGTCACGACAATTCCGGTCGGTGCGTGTGTGATACGGACGGCTGAATCGGTCGTGTTAATGTGCTGTCCGCCTGCCCCGGTTGACCGATAGGTGTCGATCCGCAGGTCTTTATCCAGGATCTCTACCTCTATGTCTTCGTCAATCTCCGGCGTGACGAAGACTGAAGCAAAGCTGGTTTCTCGGCTCTGTCCGGCATTGAAGGGCGATTGCCGGACCAGACGGTGCACACCTACCTCGCTCGAGAGCAGGCCATAGGCGTAATCTCCTTCGACGCGAAATGTCGCAGACTTGATTCCGGCCTCTTCACCAAGCTGATGATCGATCATCTCGATCTTAAACCCACGCCGCTCAGCCCAGCGCAGATACATTCTCAGTAACATTTCCGCCCAATCCTGCGCATCGGTGCCGCCGGCCCCGGCATTGATCGCGACGATCGCATTGCGCGGGTCGTTTTCGCCGCCGAGCAACATCTTGGTTTCACTCTCTTCGACTTCTCCGGTTAGCCGTCTGATCGATTCACGCAATTCATCTGCAGAGGCTTCGTCTGATTGAGCAAATTCAAACAAGACCTCAATGTCATCAACAAGTCGGGACTGACCCTCGGCCGTGTTGATATCGCGTTCGAGCCGCGCGCGATGCTGTAAAGTCCTTTGGGCTTTTTCCTGGTCGTTCCAGAAATCGGTCGCGGCCACTTGCTCCTCGATTTTCTGCAGCTCGACTCGTTTCGCTTGAGGGTCAAAGAAACCTCCGCAACTCAGCGACGCGACGCTTTAAATCCTCGTGGCTTTCACGTAGTTCCTGTAATGCAACTGTATCAAGCATTTACCTTATTCCTCCTCCATTGTGTCTCAAGAAAGCAACATAGCTTAACATAAACTGCGTCCGTTTTGGGCATGGGATTGTTGTCAAGGCAGGGAGAATACGATATCAGTACGGGGAGCGTAAGCGACCTGTTACTGACGTGGAGGACGTTAAACTAAATGCCAGGTCGCTTACGCTCCCCGTACTGATATCGTATTCTCCTTTGGTTTCTTCAATTAATTCTCATATTGCCTCCTGATACTCCCCAAACACAATTCGCATCCGATCCGCAATCTCGCCCAATGTTGCGTATGCTTCGACCGCTGCGATGATCCGAGGCATCAAGTTTTCACCTGACCGCGCTGACTGCTCGACGCTGGAGAGAGCTGCCAGAGCTGATGCAGTATCGCGTTCGGCGCGGACTTTGTGCACGCGCTCGATCTGTTTCTGCTCAAAAGCCGGGTCGATCTTGAATGTCGGGATCGTGGAATCTTCGGTGATCTGAAACCTGTTGACGCCAACGACGACCTCTTCTAATGTCTCAATACTTTTTTGATAGTCATAAGCGGAGCGCTCGATTTCGCGCTGCACATATCCGGCCTCGATAGCCGACAACATCCCACCCATCTCATCAATTTTGCTGATGTAGTCCGCGGCTCGACGCTCGATTTCGTTCGTCAGATATTCAACCAGATATGAACCGGCGAGGGGGTCGGACGTGTCCGCCACGCCGGATTCACATGCGATGACCTGCTGCGTTCGCAGAGCGATCCGCGCCGCGTCTTCAGTCGGGAGGCTCAGAGCTTCATCCATGGCATTCGTGTGCAGTGATTGCGTCCCGCCCAGAACTGACGCGAGCGCCTGGATGGTCGTCCGAATAACATTGACCTCAGGCTGTTGCGCGGTGAGTGTCGAACCGGCAGTCTGCGAGTGGAATCGTAGCATCATAGACTTTGGGTCTTTCGCTCCGAACCGGTCGCGCATAGTTGTTGCCCATAATCTGCGTGCCGCCCGATACTTCGCCACTTCTTCGAGGAAGTTGTTATGCGCATTGAAAAAGAACGCCAGTCTAGGCGCGAAAACATCGACCTTCAACCCCGCGTCAATAGCGGCCTGGACATACGCGATCCCGTCAGCCAGTGTAAATGCCACTTCCTGCACCGCGGTCGACCCGGCTTCGCGGATGTGATACCCCGAGATAGAAATCGTGTTCCAGTTCGGCACTTCCTTCGCGCAGTAGGCGAAGATGTCTGTCACGATTCGCAGGGAAGCATGTGGCGGATAGATATACGTCCCGCGCGCGATGTATTCTTTCAAAATGTCGTTCTGAATTGTGCCGTTGAGCCGATCGGGCGTGACGCCCTGTTTTTTCGCCACTGCGATGTAGAGTGCGAGGAGGATAGAAGCTGTTGCGTTGATCGTCATCGAAGTCGAGACTTCGTCGAGCGGGATGCCATCGAAGAGCATCTCCATATCGGCGAGTGAGTCGATCGGCACGCCCACACGACCTACTTCACCCTGCGCCAGCGGATGATCGCTGTCATAACCAATCTGCGTTGGCAGATCGAAGGCGACCGACAAACCAGTCGTGCCCTGTTCGAGCAGGTATTTGTAGCGGCGGTTCGACTCTTCAGCCGTCGCGAATCCCGCGTACTGTCGCATCGTCCACAAACGGCCGCGATACATCGTCCCGTAGACGCCGCGCGTAAATGGGAATTGACCGGGGTTGCCAAGCTCTGCATCGTAGTCGATCTCAATATCCTGCGGCGAGAGGTGATTCCTGAGTTCGATTCCCGATGAAGTCGCAAATCGCTCTTTGCGTTCTCTGGATTTTGTAGTTGGCATATGCTTGCACGTGGTATTTTGAGATAATTATATGTTTAAATTGCCCCGCAAATTTTATCACGCGGGGCATCAGAAAGAGTACATTGGACGAATACCTGGAAAAATTGATCAAAGAGCTCGGCGAAGCGATCAATAACGCAATCAACGAATCAGGAGAGGTCAACGACGCGCTGGAAAAATTGCGGATTGCCGGGCACGAAGTCCTGCTCGTGCTTGAAGCCACCATCGCGTTCAAAGACAAGCCTCCTGATCGAGGAGAAGAATCGTCGCCGTTCAAGGAGATTACGATTGAAGAGCGGTTGGCTGATATCAGTCACGAAGACCGGCAGTTTTTGAAGAGCTTGAATATCAAGTTTGATAGCGATGAAAACTAGGGGCTGGGGGCTGGAGGCTGGGGGCTGGAAGTTGGAGAAGGTACTAAATCTTCTCTCCACCCCCAGCCCCCAGCCCCCAGCCTCCAGCCCCTAGTTTTCAGAGGAGTCGTTCATGTCGTCACGGACGACGCTCTGAAACAATGAAAAAGATCAACCGCCAAGACGCCAAGAGCGCCAAGAACGTGGCAAGAAGGCGGCAGACCTTGGCGCTCTTGGCGTCTTGGCGGTTGATCTTTTTCAGAGGAGAATGTAATGGAATCAATGACCGTCAATGCCGTTCCCATCCTCATCGGCGTGCTCTGCATCTACGCCATAGCCTATCGCTATTACAGCGCGTTCATCGCCGCGAAAGTCCTTGCACTCGACGATTCGCGCATCACTCCGGCGCATCAGTTCTATGATGGGCAGAACTACACTCCAACGAACAAGTACGTTCTGTGGGGCCACCACTTCGCGGCGATCAGTGGGCCCGGGCCTCTGATCGGGCCGGTGCTTGCGGCGCAGTTCGGATTTCTTCCCGGCCTGTTGTGGCTGGTCATCGGCGTAGTACTTGGAGGAGCTGTTCACGATTTCATCGTCCTCGCGTCCTCAATGCGCCGCGGCGGCAAATCACTGGCAGAAATCGCCCGGCGCGAGATTGATAAAGTCACCGGCGTCGTGGCCACCATGGCGATTTTAGTGATCCTGGTTGTCGCGCTCGCAGGTGTTGGACTGGCTGTCGTCAGCGCGCTCGCCGAAAGCCCCTGGGGAATGTTCACCATCGCGATGACGATTCCCATCGCTCTTTTTATGGGTTTTTATATGTATCGCTGGCGCTGCAGCTCGCCGCGCGCAATCACTGAAGGCACAATCATCGGCGTCATTCTTCTCATCCTCGCAGTCGTCTTCGGCAAATTTGTCCAGGATTCTTCGTGGGGGTATTACTTCAGGTTCGGGCATCACGGCATTACGCTCTTGATTGCTATTTACGGTTTCGTCGCTTCCGTGTTGCCCGTCTGGCTGCTGCTCTGCCCGCGCGATTATCTCAGCTCGTACATGAAGATCGGCTCACTCGCCTTGCTTGCGCTCGGCATCATTATTGTCATGCCGACTTTCAAAATGCCTGCCATAACTCCATTTGTAGATGGAGGCGGGCCGATCATTCCCGGCAAGGTTTTTCCGTTTGTCTTCATCACCATTGCCTGCGGCGCGATTTCGGGATTTCACGCCCTGGTCAGCTCGGGCACGACGCCAAAGATGATCGACAAGGAGACGCATGCGCGGCCAATTGGTTACGGCGCGATGTTATGCGAATCGATCGTCGGCGTGATGGCCTTGATCGCAGCCTCCTCGATGTTCCCGCACGATTATTTTCAGATCAACGTTCCACTCGAGAAGTTCGCCCAGGTTGACGGCATGTTGCGTTCGATGGGCTTCACCGAATCGAACCTGGCGGCGTTGACACAGGCCGTCGGCGAAGAGCGTCTGGCGGGACGAACGGGTGGCGCAGTGAGCCTGGCTGTCGGAATGGCGCAGATCTTCTCATCAATTCCCGGAATGAGGGGATTGATGAGTTACTGGTATCACTTTGCGATTATGTTTGAAGCCCTCTTCATCCTGACCGTAGTAGACACGGGCACGCGTGTCGCTCGCTTCATGATGCAGGAGACTCTGGGGGCTTTCTACAAACCGTTTGCGAAGACCGACTGGTTGCCGGGCGCGATCATTGCCAGCCTCCTCGCCGTCTTCTCCTGGGCTTATTTGATCTGGCAGGGTTCGATCTCGACCATCTGGCCGCTGTTCGGAATGGCCAATCAAATGCTGGCGTGCGTGGCTCTCTGTGTGTGTACGACTGTCATCATCAATTCCGGCAAAGCGCGTTATGCCTGGGTCACGATCCTGCCGCTGGCATTCATCATTGTGATTGAGATGACCGCCGGATATCAAAATATCACGGACAATTACTGGCCGCTGACTGCCAACCCTGCGACGAGCTTCAGAGGTTATCTCTACACAACCATCACCGCATCGTTAATGACCGGATTGACGATTGTGGTTATAGGCTCGGCGCGTAAATGGTATCGCGTGGCGATTAAAGGAGAGCCGCATCAGCCGGCGATGACGCAACCTGTAGCAGTGGGGCAGGATTGAAAAGAGAGAATACGAAACTTGCCTATTTTCGTTTGTTTCGTATTCTCTCTTCATTCCACAACCACAAAATCCATCAGTATCACCTGACACTGACCATCGCTGTATTCGCAGTCTTACCATCAACTGTTACCACCATATCAACTTCACCCTTGCCCGCCAGACTCCTCGACAATTGCACGTTGATCTGATCCAGGCCAACAAATGTCGGCTGTATTCCGGCGTAGGTTACCGGCACATCGATACCGCCAATCGTTACTTTCACCGCAGACTCCGAACTGCGGAAGCGCCAGCCTGTGCCGAAGATAGAAAGGAAGACTCGATCGGTTTCCTGACCGAGATCAATCGGGATTGCGACGAATTTGTTCTGTGCTTGATCAAAACGAGAAACAGCCTCGACCAGCTGTGAGCCATCAGGTTTGACACGCACCATCACGGCCGCAGCCACGCCTTTTCCATCTGCATTCGCTGTAAATACGCCCGGCGCAACAGTTGTTATGTTTATTTCCTCTGCGGCTATCCGGGCTCTGCTGGTAGTGAGGCTAATCTGTGCAGGGCCGGTAGCCGTGCCCGCCGGCAGGTAGTAATTGATCTGGCCCGGCGAGACGTAGTAGAGCTGTCCTTCGCGCTCCTTACCATCGCTGTCCCTGACCTTGATTGCCACACTGCCGAGCGTATTAAATGGATTAGTTGTGCCGGATGAGTCAGCGGTGTGAGCCATTTCGACGCCAAACGCTGCAACGATCGATTCCGGAGCGAGTGGGCCGCGGATGAAACTTGCAGCCGATACGTTGGCCAAATCTGTGCTGCGAGGCTCGATCATAATCTTGGAGGTGAAACCTCTCGTTATTGGCGCAGACAACGCGTTTGGCGTTACCGGGAAATTGCCCGAAGAGCTCTCGCCCGTGACATAAACATTGCCCGGGCTATCAAGAGCAATGCTCTGTCCACTGTCAAAACTGCTGCCGCCCAGATATGAACCATAGAGCAGGAATGAGCCCGAATCGTTCACCATCATCACGAAAGCGTCGTAACAGATGGCCACAACCTGCGGGCTGAAGCCAATACAAATCGTATTCCCATGCGACGTCTGGAATGTGCCTGGTGTCGTCGGCAGATGAGTTTTATCAGCAGCTGCGCCGGTCAGAAAGACATTGCTCTTTGAATCAACAGCCAAACTATTAAATATAATTGTTGCCGATTGCTGGGGTATGCCAGTCAGCGGAGGTGGAACCTGCATCAGTGTGACGGAACCCAGAAAGGTTCCATAGACAAACTCGGTTCCGTCAGAATTCAGCTTCGCCAGAAAGCCTGAACCCGAAGTTTGAAGCGCGCCCCGTGTAACTGGCAGGTTGTTGGACGCCGTATTGAGCAGCGCATAGCTGTTGCCTGCTGAATCAACTGCAATGTCTTTTCCACGGTCTTCGTCGCTGCCTCCCAGGTAAGTCGAGTAGATCAACGACGCTTTCCCCGGTAGGCTTAAATTGAGCCTGGCTACGAATGCATCGTATTTCCCCGGTACTGCCAATGTTGTTTGCAAAGCATTCTTCGTCGGGAAGTCGGCCGCGTTCGTGCTGCCGATCAGATGGACATTGCCCTGTGAATCCAGAGCAATTGCTGAACCAAAGTCGTCGATGTTTCCTCCGAGACAAGTCGAGTAGCCAATCGATCCATCCGGATTCAGCCTGGCAACAAAGGCATCGCTGTGTTTGGAGAGGGCGTTGCCGGCGATCGGTTGAAAAGCATCAGGCGTGGTCGGGAAATCATCCGAAAAGGTAAAGCCCGTCAAATATGCCCGCCCCAGTGCATCCACGACAATATCCACGCCGGAATCAACTCCACTGCCGCCGAGATAACGGATGTAATCAATCGCCGACCCGTTCGAATTAAGTTTCGCGACAAAAGCATCACTGTCGGGTCTGATAGTGCCCGCATAAAGTTTCGCAGGTTCTTGCGGGTCGATTGTCAAAGCGGAGACCATTGAGTCCGTTATCCCGGAGCTGGAATACCCCCACGTATTAGCGCTGTCCGTGCTTTTGTAGATGCCATTCATGCCACTGGAATTTGGAATAGCGGCATAAAGTGTGCCCGTATTGATGGGATCAATGATCAGCGGGAACCCAGTTATTTCCGGGGTAACAATCTCTGGCAGTCCAATACCGGCGTTCCAGTTCGCACCACTATCGGCGCTTTTGTAGACTCCCTGTCGACTTGCGGCGTAGAGAGTTGAGGGATTTCTCGGATCAATCACTATTGAGACGACGCCAGAATCTGACAGGCCGTTGTTCATCGGGCTCCATGTCACGCCGCCATCAGTGCTCTTATAGGGACTTAGGTTGCTACCTGTTCCGGCATATACGACATTTTGATTTATCGCGTCTACGGCTAAAGTCAAAACCACTTGCCTGGGTAGCCCTGTGTCGATTTCGCTCCAGGTGTTTCCGCCGTCAACGCTCTTGTATATCTGATGCATGCTCGATGCAGTATAGAGAGTGGATGGATTTGAAGGCGCAATAGCCAGGGCGCTAACCGCATCAACGCGTGCTCGTTTCGCACCGTCGAAAAAGACTTTGATCCTACCTGGATCGGCTCCAGGCGCAATCACAAAGTCGTATTCGAGTTGCTGCCGATTGCCGTAAAAGATCAGATCAATTCCCGGATAGAGCTCGCGGTAGCGCACCCGGGCATAATTGGGAATGTTCGTATGCCAAAACTTCGGATCACTGCCGATCAGGTAATTGCTCCTGCCCGGCAACGGATCGAGCCCTTCGATCTGTGCATTGAAATCAGCACCGGTAAACCTCATTCGCAGCGAGGTGAAAGACTGAGTGTTTTTTCCATTATCAATCCGCGCTCTCCCCTCACCCTTGAGCATCAAAACCGCTTCAGCCGGCATCAGCGAAAGCCCATAGCTGCTGCCTCTTGAAAGGAATTTGACTGCAGCATCTACCTGTCCGCGATTCTCCTCGAAGCTCAACGGCAATTTGCCATACGACTCACTCAGGCGAGCATACTTCGATGCATCGGGCGTAACAAGTAGCGAGATTGCTATTGAATCAGCCGAGACGGAAATGCTTTGACTACTGAAACACATTGGCAACACGGCCAAACCCAAGAAGATAGTTAGAAGAAGGAGTCGTATCAGGTCTTTCATTCTTAATACCTATGTCAATGACTTCGCTAACAGTATCAGTGGTTGAATACAAAACTGGAGGTCTTAATCTGGTATCCGATATGACACACCAGAAAACGGAGAATTTCGGAGGTGGTTCCAAACTTTCCATTAAATTAACGAGGTGGGCGATTTACAAGTCTATGAGCAGGTGCGATCATAACCGCCAAATAAGTGGCAATAACAACACTAACATTCGAGGTCAATAGCAAATGGCAAATCGTCTGGCTATCATCGGCGGCGCACTCGTCACACCGCAGACAGTGATCGAAAACGGCATAGTGCTCTGTGAAGACGGCAAGATCAGGTTTGCCGGTCCAGCAGATGAAGCCGCGCCTGAACCCGGCTCGCAGATCATCGATGCTCAGGGCAAAGTAATAATGCCCGGATTCATTGACACTCACTTCCATGGCAGCTGTGGCGATGACGTGATGGCCAACGGCTCAGAAGGTATTCGCCGTATTTCAAGAGCATTGCTGAAATTCGGCACGACCGGTTACCTCGCCTCGACCGTCGCCGCGCGCCACGAAATGCTGTTGCGATCGATTGAAGACACAATCGCAGCGGAAACGAAAGACAAGGGTTCTCCTGAAACTGCTGAAATACTGGGTCTGCACATTGAAGGGCCATACATCAATCTCAAATTCAAAGGCGCACAGCCTGAATGGGGCATTCGAGATCCGGACCTCGATGAGTGCCGCGAGCTACTCACAGCAGCAGCCGGGCGAATCAAGGTTATGACCCTCGCCCCGGAATTGCCGGGCGGTCTTGAACTGATTCGCCTCCTGACGAGTGAGGGAGTAGTCGCCTCGGTTGGGCATTCCGATGCCGACTACGATACCGCGCTCGCGGCAATCGATGCCGGCGCGACGCGAGCGACCCATCTTTTTAACGCAATGTCAGGCGTGCATCACCGCAAACCGGGTTTGGCTGCGGCGTGTCTGAACGAACCTGATATTCGCGCAGAATTGATCTGCGATGGAATCCATGTAAACCCGCGTATGACGCAACTGGCGTGGAGGGCGAAAGGGCGCGAGGGACTAACACTCATCACTGACTCTACCGCTGCACAAGGTATAGGCGATGGAACCTACGTACTCGGCGACTTTCAAATTGAGGTGCGCGGCCCGGTCGCCACGCTCATGGATGGGGTGACGATTGCGGGGTCGATCCTGACGATGAATATGGCTGTGCGCAATGCAATGGAGTTCACGGGTATGAAAATAACCGATGCGGCTTACACAGCGTCATTGCTGCCTGCGCAATCTTGTGGTGTTGCGGACCGTAAGGGCTCGATCGAAGCAGGTAAAGATGCCGACATTGCAATTTTAAATCAGGACTTTTCTGTGTCACATACGATCCGCGCGGGAGTGGTAGCTTATCAAAATGTGGAGGCCTGAAGTAGCTTGCGATATTGTTATCCTATCCTCAAGTTACTTGTTAATTTGAAACAATCTACGTTACCCTGACAACCTCAGGTCTTCAATAATACTAAGGGGGGATGGTGAAATTAAGCTTGATAAAAACTCTTATTTGTATCTTGTGTTTACTTTTTGCTACCAACTCCGTTGGGATGGCACAGCTGGATAATGATGCTGCGAGGCAGGCGCAAAAGTCAGCGAATGTCTTCCGGGAGATCATGGGGACGCCGGATAAAGCAATCCCCAGGGGAGTTATCGGCGGGGCGAGATGTATCGGCGTATTTCCGGCAGTGTTCAAGGGCGGATTCTTTGTTGGCGGACGCTATGGGCGCGGCACAGCCACCTGTCGCACCAAGCTCGGTTGGAGCGCTCCCATATTCCTCAAACTGAGGGGAGGCAGCGTCGGATTACAGATCGGAGGACAGGCAACCGACTATATCTTCCTGTTTATGAATCAAAACGGACTGAGGAACCTGCTTAACAGCAAGGTCCAGATTGGTGGAGAAGCTTCTGCCGCAGCCGGACCGGTGGGGCGCGAAGCCGGCGCCGCAACAGATATCAAGATGGGCTCACAGATTCTCAGCTACTCGCGCAGCAAAGGGTTATTTGCCGGTGCGGAAATTAAAGGCGTAAACTTTTATCTGGATCAAAATAATATGAGGGCTGCTTACGGCAGTAGAACAGAGGCAGAACGGATTATTCGAGGTTCCAGGGTAACACCTGAGTACCTGCGTATCTTCCCAGATACAGTCGCGCGATATGCATACCGTTCTAGCCGTTCAGAAGGCAGATAGAATACGAAACAAACGAAAGGAAGAAATCAAAAGGCAATAGGCAAAAGGCAAATGGCAAAAATAAAGAAAAAAGGCCGGATGTTGCTTCTTTATTTTTGCCTTTTGCCTTTTGCCTTTTGCCTTTTGATTTCTTCCTTTCGTTTGTTTCGTATTCTTCTTCGTCTTTCAGAATAAGCGTCGCGTGAGATTGAACCCGATAGTAAGTCCCTGGAAGCCATCATTACCAAAGAGCAATCCGTTAGTCATCGAACGCTGAGAGAAAGTCGTGCCCGGCCCATTGGTGAAAACGAGGCTGAACGCGTGACGGCGTGAGGCGCTGGCTTTCTGAATGCCGAAACCGAAGACCGGTCTGTGAATTCCGTTTCGATAGTCAGGATAACGCGCGACAGTGTTCAAACGGTAGTTCGCCTCAGCCAACAATGCGACTGAAGGCCGGATGTTGAGAGCGCCCCCAATGCCGAGGGCGAATGCATCTTCACCAGGCAGATTGCGTGTCGGGTCTCCACTAAAAGGGCGGTCCCCAAGAGAGATAGTAGGCACAAAATATACCTGAGCATTTCGTGTGATACTACGCGCAAAAGCGAATTCAATACTTGTCGTGAAATTGCGCTGGAAGTTGTCGCGACCTTCGACTCCCACACGCGCCATAAGTGAGAAAGGATCCCCTTCTTGCTCGCTGAGAACCATCGCCCCGGCATATAGCTCAATCGGGCGATCTACGAAAGTCGGTGCACGATAAGCCCCGATCTGGATGCGGTCTGTTAGACCATATATGAATCCGAACGACGGGACTGCAAAGGTGTCCAGCCCGAAGAGGCTGGGCGCATCGGTAGGGTCGCCTAACGGGAAGCGGTGGGTGAAGTCTGTCCAAAGTGAGCCTTTGGGGATTGGGAGCGCCGAAGGAAGGTTGATCACACGCACATCAACCGGTCGGTAGACATCCGGACGCTCGACTTGTTTATCTCCCTGTTGCGGATTAGAGGCAACGACACCTTCCTTCACCGGAGCAGCTTCGAATTCTTTGACGGTCTTCTCGCGGGTATTGATCACATAGCGTTTACCGTTGAGTTCAACTATGGCTTCCGAATCTGAGCCCTCAACGAATTTGACCGGTGGTTTTTCACTCTGCCCGCCGGGTTCAGTAAGAAATCGATCGGGGAATTGCTTCCTCAATTCGGGCGTGACCTGAAGGCCGGTTCTGGTGAATGCCTTGCCGAATTCATTGCGTTCACCTCCACCATCAGGATTGAGGTGGCAGACCGTGCATTGAGTGCGAAGCTCCGGACGAGAATAGGGATCGGAAGCAAAAATTTTCAGATACTCTGGTCGCGCTTGTACCCTCGCTCCGATAAAGGAAAAAACCGCGATGACAGCAAAGAGTTTAAGGAAACGAGTTGTGGTCATGACTATTATGATTAACTCCTGGTTTACGAAATACTACCTGTTGCTCCGATGATCACCCTGAGGGCATCGGTTGAGCGTCAGCTTCTTAATTTGATAGCGGATTATTTGTTTAATTGTAACTACTCAGCCTTATCTGCCGCGTAAGTGGCCTAGGGAGTTTAGCCGTGTCCTTGAGGGCACGTTAACACCTCACTGTTCGTGCCCTGGAGGACACGGCTAACTTCAAAAGCCGCTACCTGGCTGAGTAGTTACGTAGCAGTAAGCATAATAAAATAGCAGCAATCCTCGTTCCGTTAAGTGGGTATCGCAAAACCAGAGATTTTAGCCCGTTTAAAGCTTTTCAAGCTGTAAGATTTGACACCAACTGGGACAGGACTGGCGTCCGAATGGCACATCTTGTTTCGCTGCCTGCTACTGCTCAAGCCTACCTGCCTTTGAATTCCGGCTTGCGTTTCTCGAGGAATGCGCGCACGCCCTCCTCTTTGTCTTCGCTAGAAAAACATAATGCGAAGAGATCAATCTCCTGGTCGAGGCCTTCGCGCAAGTTCATACGAGCGGCATTCTTCACGGCGGTCTTTGCCATTGCCAGGGCGACAGGGCTCTTCTCCGCGATCCTGGCGGCGAGGTCCATCGTCTTCGATTCGAGTTCAGTGTGCGGATAGACTTCATTGACCAGTCCCAGACGATAGGCCTCATGCGCATCGATCATCTCGCCGGTCAGGACCATCTGCATTGCCTTGCCTTCGCCGATTAATCGCGTCAGTCGCTGTGTGCCGCCACCACCGGGGATGATGCCCAGATTGATTTCGGGCTGGCCAAATTTCGCTTTATCGCTTGCAATCCGAATATCGCATGACAATGCGAGCTCACATCCGCCGCCGAGGCAAAACCCGTTGATCATCGCAATGAGAGGCTTCGGAAAATCTTCGGCAGCCGTCAAGACGCTCCTGGCCTTCATCACCGATCGCTGCTGGATGGCAGTGCGGCCGGCAAATTCATTGATATCTGCTCCCGCAACGAATGACTTTTCACCAGCTCCGGTGATGACAACAACACGGATCTCCAGATCGTTACGCAATTCATCGAGCGCCTCGGAGAGTTCCAGCCGCGTCTTGATGTTTAACGCGTTGAGCTTTTCAGGGCGGTTGACGGTTATGAGTGCGATACGCCCGCGCCGTTCGAGCAGAATGTTCTCAGGCATACGTCAATCCTCCTTTTTCAGTAACTACTCAGCAGGTGGTGCAGTACGGGGAGCGTCAGCGACCTGAGTCTCGGCAAGAGGCCATTTTATCAAGGCTCAGGTCGCTGACGCTCCCCGTACTGCACCACCTGCTGAGTAGTTACCTTAATCAATGATTTCGCAATTGAGGGAATCGAGCGCGCATTATCTTGCGTCAAGCAGGTTAAATCAAGTTAAAGCTTGCTTGCGCGACTTAAGCTTTTCTCGTTATAGTTTCGATGGCCTCATGGATCTTTTATCGGAATGATGTAGAGGGAATACGAAACAATGGCAACATTGGGAGCGCCCTGGGAGCGCACGCGTCCCCGATACTGCTGGCGAACCCCTTTTAACCTAAGTTCTTTGTATTCAATGAAAGCGGTCTTTTTCTGTAATCTATCGCACC
>JAKEHZ010000156.1 GCA_022614735.1 Acidobacteriota bacterium
CCCTTTTCGCATGTTTCGTCTATTTTCGCCAATTCTTGTTGCCTCGCATTCTCTCTTGGACTTTTTCAAAGCGGCGCATGAATGAAACGCACACACTAATAAAATTCCATTGATTAGAAAGTTAGACTTGATTAGAAAGTTAGAAAAGTATATTCTCCTTCCGGGTCAGCCAATCCTGTAGCCGCTACCGTTGGAAATGTTGAGTAAATCTTGATTATGAATCTAAGAACAATTAGCCCGCGATTGGCGTCATGTTTTTTTTCTCGCTGTCGGCAAAATATGCCGATGACCGGGTTCTGGTAGCGCGAAGAGTTTTAGGAGCAATTTAAATATTACTCAGCTGTAATGACTCAGCCCTAGCTTTTATAGTTTTTAGTCGGTTGTAGATAAAAATAGATTCTTCGTCAGCCATAATGTCACGACAGGCGGGCACGATAATTTGTCGGGACAAACGATCGAATCTAATTTATTGACCGCCTGCAGCATGATCTTCATAAGACAATCAAAGAGTCGCTAAGATTTGCTGCCCAATCCAGGCCATGGTGTCAGGGGTGCCAGAGAATGAAACCAGCCAATGTCCTACTGCTCGACATCAATCCTTCGAGTGAGCTCAGCGGTAAGTTGCGTGGAATACTTGAATCAACACCGAACGGCGAGATTCAACTCCAACAGGAAATAATCAACAGCAGTGATACACGTGACCTGCCGGGAGGAGACGTGCGCGATCTGGTCTCGCGCGCCAAACCGGCAGTGATCTTTCTGGTCTCCGCCTGGAACGTTCTCAGGCGTGCCAAAGCTTTGTTTCAATCTCTGCGGCGCGAGCCTCCCGAGCCGCCCATCGTAGTCGTCTCCGACGCCGATGCCCCTGAGATGTTCGATATGATCAGACTCGGAGCGGCCGATTTCATCACGCCGCCTCTGACGCCCATGGGAATACTTCCAAGACTCTGGCGATTGCTCGAACAGACCGTTCGGGGCGAGACGTTGGGATACCGGCTGAAAGAAAAATTTGTTGGGACGAATATGTTGATCGGAGAAAGCCCGGCATTTCTGGAAGTCGTCAAAAAGATTCCAACCATCGCTCCGGGCGACACAACCATTCTCATCTCAGGGGAGACCGGAACCGGTAAAGAGGTCTGCGCCCGTTCGATCCACCGTCTCAGCCAGCGCGCGGAACGAAGCTTTGTCGCCGTCAATTGCGGTTCGATCCCGATCGATCTGGTCGAGAGCGAGCTTTTCGGCCACGAGCGTGGCGCATTCACCGGAGCGGTTGCATCAAAGATCGGAATGATCCACGAGGCCGAAGGCGGAACGCTCTTCCTTGATGAACTTGACAGCCTCCCTTTGCTCGCCCAGGTCAAATTGCTGCGCTTTCTTCAGGAGAAGGAGTATCGAGCGGTCGGCTCGACGAAGACCCGATACGCCGATGTGCGTGTCATCGCCGCAACCAACGTCAATATAGATAAGGCGGTGCGAGAGGGAAAGATTCGCCAGGATTTGTATTACAGACTCAATATGATCCCGATCGCCCTGCCGCCGTTGCGCGAACGTCGTGAAGACATTCCGCTGTTGGCCGCAACTTTTCTCGCTCAATTTGCGAAGAAATATGGAAAACACGTTTACGGCTTTTCATCCGATGCTCTGCATAAACTTTGCTTATACGATTGGCCCGGCAATGTTCGTGAGCTTGAAAGCGTCGTCGGACGCGCCCTGACATTCGTTGAACAGCCGCTGATTCACAGCCAAGACATTTCTTTACCTGGCCCCGCTCCCAAATCTTTTCAGGAGATGAAGGAAGAGATGGTCCAGCAGTTCGAGCGCACCTACATCCAGAGCATGCTGATCGCTTTCGACGGTAACATCACAAAGGCAGCCGAAGCTGCTCAAAAGGATCGTCGCTCTTTCTTTGAATTGATCCGCAAGCTAGGAATTGATGTCGAAAGATTCAGGACGAAGAAGTAAGCACCTGGCGCATCGAGCAGGGCAAATTTGCCCTGTCACTAAGTCGTTTTTATGCGATTAATTAAACATCTCGTTATCAGGAGGCTAGGGCAAAATGCCCCTGCTTGCTCCATCACCCGGAACGAAAAATCAAGCACTTAGCGTTAAAAATGGCCTTCCGCGTCGTGGCACAATCGTTGCTCTTTGATCTGGCGTAAATTTAGCCAACCGCAGATTGACTAATCAGCCACAATCAGCGGTAAGGGTAGAAAGCAAACAACAATCTCAGCAAAAGAAACGAAAGGAAACCAAAATGGCGGACATATATCCTATCCAACCATTTATCTCAAACAATCTAGCGTGGGAAACGACCGATTTAGAGGTCACCAAGGCGGCTGGCCCGGACGATCCGGTCAATATCATCAGAACGAACGAGGCTTTTGATGTTACTCTGACGTTCCAGGGTAACCCTGCGGGGATCATCTTTAATGGATACAAGGTAAGCAATCTGAAGTACCGTGTGAGGTATTTCGCCGAATCAATGGGGCCAGGATCTAATAATGTCGACCTGGGCTTTCACGACGACACTCTCGTTGTCGGGACTGATATCTATACGGCCGCTAAAACGACATTCACCGTTCCCGCCGGGACGTTGCTAGCAGGTGTCTACAGACTCTCGGCTACGCTTACCTTTCCTACTGCTCCAGGCCATGCAGGATTCTTCGAGGGAACTCTGCTTCAAGTGATCGAGCCATAACTTGATTCTTCCAGTGAACCAGTAAAGGGTTCCTGCGGAAATGGTAATTGGTGAATGATTACAGGAGGTCGCTGATCTCATTATCGAGAGGTCAAAACAGGATCGAAGATAATAGGTCAGTGACCTTTTCTATATATTTGACATTAATTAGAGGTGACAGCCATGCCCGACGTATTTACTAGCATTCATGGTATCAGTCCTCTGACCGCTTCAAGTCTTCAGGAAGCAGGAATACTCTCGTATGAAAAACTCGCTGCAATGACACCGGAAGAGGTTGTCGAGAGGATCGGTACATCCTCAGGTATATCGGCTGAAATCATTGCAAAAGAGGACTGGATCGGCCAGGCTGCAAAACTTGCGGAAAAATCCCAATCAACAATTTCAGATCCCGAGAAGAAAGACTCAGAAGCAAGTCTCCACGCGACGAACTATATGGTGGAAGTCTTTCTCGATGGGTCTAACAAAGTTCATCGAACCAGAGTTTATCACGTACAAAGTGACGAGGGAGAGGCGTGGGATTATTGGGACGAAGGCCGGTTACTCACTTTCTTCAAACGGCGCCCTGAGTTGAGGCTCGCGAAACTTTTGCAGGCAGCAAAAAACGCACCGCCTGCCAAATCCAAGCAAACAGAAGAAATCAAGACAGCAAAAATCAACGCGAAGTCTTCGGCTGCGACTTCTCCATCGTCAGCAATAACTGTCGCTACTGGATCGAAAGTTGATGCAGTAAAAAGAGCCATTGGCATGCCGCGCTTAGAGAAGTTAGAAATAATTCCAGAGGGATTCAGATCTCAGTGCAGGTCATTCGATCACCGACAGACTTTCAATGTACGATTGTTCCTTGATCTTGTTGATATGAAGCATAGCGGACAAGAGCCATTCAATTATACTGTCGCCGTTATGGCAAAGAGAATTGGCGGTGACCCCCAACAATATTTCATTAAGGATCAAGGCACAATTACGTCACACAACAACGCGACTCTTAACCTGAAATGGTCATCGCTTCCGCAGGGGACATATCGCATTACTGCAGCATTGACACTCAGCCCCAGATATACAGATGCAGAGCAGCAACTTGATCTCACCGCATCTCTGGAGGGCGGTCTATTCGAGGTTCATTGAGATTGTTCCTGCAGGCATTCATCACGGTCAATGAGCTTGTGAGCCGGTTCTATTACATCAGTTAATGTAAGCTTTTGATCTGATATCCGAGCAAAATTCTTCTCCTTCATCCTCAGTTTTTATCGACATGCTCGTCATGACTTAGTGGGTGAGTTTCATACATGCGCCTCATCGTCGAATTACAGGAGAACGCGAAACACGCGAAATATCCTAAGCAATTTCGCGTGTTTCGTCTCCTTTCGCGTGTTTCGCGTTCTCCTGTAATTCGACGATGCGGCGCATGTATGAAACTCACCCACTAAGCTCTTTTTCCGTTCTCAATAATTTTTTTCAGTCAGATTCAAGTTTTCCCGCGAAAATTACGCTTTTGTAGGTGAGGGCAGAAATAAGAACGAACGGCGTCCTCAGCAGGAAATAATGGGACGATCGTTACTTACCTCTATTGCTAAAAAGTTAGCCGGCCGCAGTTTGGTAGCGGGTTCACATCGATCACCCTTTGATCAATTGATCCGTATCAGCCAATCGATCTGCGGTAAGGGTAGAAAGCATACAGCTAATTTCATCTTTAAGACCGAAAGGAAAACAATATGTCAGAACAATTTGCAATCGAACCGGTAGTCGCTGGTTTTTTTGAAGCGGAGACAACTGATCTGGAGATCACCAGGGACCCAGGCTTTGCTCCAACCAATATCGTCGACCCAGGGCAGCCATTTGATATCGCCCTGTCATTCCAGGGTGATCCCAATGGGGTCGTTTGGGCAATGCTGAAGCTCGTCACGAATGGTGCGCCGCATGTTGCCCGAATTGACTATTTCGCCGAATCCATGGGACCGGGCGCCAACAATGTATTCCTCGGCACGAGGAATATTGTTCTCAACCCCGCACGGGATATCTATGGTGCTCATGGGCCGGCAAATGAAAACACCAAGTTGACTGTTTCCCTGCCTCAGAATGGTGTCTACAGACTCGCGGCTCAGATCACATTCAGTGCGTTTGTGGTTGCGTCAGGGTTCTACGAGGGAACTCTGATAAGTGTCCGCTAGACTGATCGCAGCAGGCTACTGATCTTATTATCGAGATGTCATAACGGGATCGAAGATGATAGGTCAGTGGCCTCTTTTCATTTTTGAGGTACTAGCCATGTCCGACGACCAGACCAGCAAACAAGGGATAGACCAAACAACTGCAGATGGAGAAGAGATCATGCTACCAATGGCGCCAGATTCCGAGAAAAAAAACGGAGAGAGCGGCGGGCACGCAATGAACTATATGTTGGAACTCTTCCTCGACGATAATAATTACGTTTATCGAACCACCATTTTACATGTTCAAAGTGGTCAGGAAGAATCGTGGGATAACTGGGATCAATCCCAACTGCTCACTTTCTTCAAACGGCGTCCTGAGTTGAGACTCACAAAAATTCTGCAGGTAGCAGAGACCATTGAATCGGGCCAGGATAAGAAACCACTGGAAACTCGGGTGACTCCTCTTGCCAGGACTGCTTCACCATCACCAACCTCCATCGGAAGCAAAACAAGAGCGGGTGAGAAAGAGGCCACCGCTTCCAAGTCATTCCTACGTAAGTTGGATATTATCTCGGCGATATCGAGAATCCCCAGCAGATCAGTCGATCACAATCAAGGTTTTAATGTACGATTGCATCTTGATCTTGCTCAAATCATGTCCTTGGGACAAGGACCGTTCGATTACACTGTGTCTGTCCTGGCAAAGAGTATGAGCAGCCAAAGCCAACAATCTTTCATCAAGGATCAAGGCACAATCACGTCCGGCAAAAACATGACTCTTAACCTCTATTGGCCGGAGCTGGCGCCAGGCGTATATCGAATCTCTGCGGCGTTGACACTCAGCATCAGAGACACTGACGCAGCATCACAGCGCGATCTCTCTGCATCTCTGGAAGGCGGTCTATTCCGGGTTTCTTGAAGTTACACGCGCGCGTGTTTGCACTCAGTTAACAAAAGTTTTTGACCCGGCATTCGGCCAACCGTCTTCCTCATCGTCCTTGGTCTGTATTGCCATGCCGGTCATAAAAATTGGTGAGAACTTGGTACAATGTTTGGCGAAATTATTTTGCTTCCCTTCCTTGCATGCGCCTAACAAGAGATGAAGCACCGTCGACATTGCCGGATCGATCTGACGATCGGCTTCATCAATTAATTCTCTCAGCTTCTGTTCAAGAACCGGTTTCATTACATACTCCTGTCACCAATAGGATGGGTATGGCGACATTATTTAGGGTTGAAGGTTAGGCACTCCTGTTTAACAGCGGTTGCGGGGAGGGATTGGAGTTGCCCGTTATTACCTCTAATAGTTTGCGACAAAACCGCTGGTAAAAGCAACAGCTTAGGGACTACTCAACGCTCGAATCTTCGTCTTCACTTTTCTTCATCTGGCAGAAATGCTCGACGATTCTTTCTGCCTGTTTCTGCCCGACGAAAGGACGTAACTCGGCAACAGTCGCTTCCGAAACTCTCTTCAGACTTCCAAAGTTACGCAACAATCTCTCTTTCAATATCTCGCCGACTCCGGGGATCGATGTCAGTTCGGATTGGAAATCGCGCATTGCGCGCCGGTGCCTGTGATAGCTCACGGCGAAGCGATGTGTTTCATCGCGTATCATCCGCACCAGCCGCATCGCCGGTGAAGTCTTTTCCAAAAAGATTGGCTCGTCTTCCCTTCCCTTAACCAACAAGTGGCTGATCTCTTCATGACGACCACGTGGCTTAACGATGCCCACCAGAGGCAAATCCGCAAGACCGATCTCGTGCAATGCTGCGGCTGATGCGGACAATTGCCCTTTGCCGCCATCGATGAAGACCACATCCGGAAGTTTTTTCTCTTCGCGCAGCAGACGCGTATATCGTCGTGACACGGCTTCGCGCATCGAAGCGAAGTCGTCAGCTCCTTCGACCGACCTGATGATGAATTTGCGGTATTCGCTCTTCTTCATCTCGCCCTCTTCGCAGACGACCATGGCCGCGACGTTCTCAGAACCCTGAATATTCGAGACATCGAACGATTCGATGCGTTGCGGATAGCCCGGCAGCCCGAGAGCCTCCTGAAGCTCAGCCAGGACTCGCTTCCAGTCAGGCTTGATGACTCTGAAGCGTTGCTCAAAGCCAAGCTTCGCGTTCTTTTCGACCAGGTCGATCAACTCGCGTTTGCGACCGCGCTGCGGATCGTGGATATGGACCCGTTTGCCTCGTTTTTCACTCAAGACCTCTTCGAGCAGCTCACGATCATCCCAATCCACGGGAACGTGTATTTCCAGAGGAACGTAATTACCGATGGTGTAGTACTGCTCCAGGACTGGACCCAGAAACTCAGCCGGATCGAAGTTATCAACCGGGACATCTTCCCAGTAAAACTCGCGGCGCCCAACGATCTTTCCCTCCCGCATGGTGAACAGATGCAACGCGAGTTGATGTGCCTCGCGATAGTAACCGAAGATGTCGATGTCCTCATCCAACATGGTCACCATCTTCTGGTGTTCGCTCAAAGCCCGGACTGTCCTGAGCAAATCTCGATATTTCGCAGCCTGTTCAAAACGCAACTCTTCCGAAGCTTTGTGCATTCGCTCTTCCAGTTCCTGAGCAAGCTCCCTGTCCTTGCCTTCGAGCAGGAGCAGGACATCATTGACGGCTTCGCGGTATTCTTCCGGTTTGCATAAATCTTTCTGACATGGTCCGGAACATCGTTTGATCTGATATTCCATGCAGGGCCGCCCGGCGCGTTTGTACAGATCATAAACTTCATCCGAGCACGTCCGCAGTTGGAACTCGCGGTTGATAAGCGTGACGGTCTTGTCGGCCAGGGATGCAGGCAAATATGGGCCGAAATAAGCCGCGCCGTCTTTTTCGACACGGCGTGTCTTGAAGATGCGCGGGAACTCTTCGTTGACCGTGAGCTTCAGATGCGGATACGCCTTGTCATCCTTGAGCATGACGTTGAATCGGGGTTTGTGGCGCTTGACCAGGTTCGACTCAAGGATGAGGGCCTCGGCCTCAGTGTCGGTGACGATGACTTCGAAATCAGCGATGCGTACGACAAGCTCATGCGTCTTGATGTCCAGCCCACGTGAGTTTTGAAAATACTGGCGTACGCGGTTGCGCAGGTTCTTCGCCTTGCCGACATAGAGGATCTCACCCTTCGCGTTTTTATGAAGGTAACAGCCGGGTTGACTGGGAAGATTCTGCAGTTTCTCGTCGAGAGTCATGCTTAAAGTTTAAACGAAGACAGCGGAGAAAACGAAACAAACGAAAGGAAGAAATCAAAAGTCAAAAGTCAAAAGTCAAAAGTCAAAAATAAAGAAGAAAGTTCTCATGAAATCAAAAATCAAAAGGCCGGAATATGCTTCATTTATTTTTACCTTTTGCCTTTTGCCTTTTGCCTTTTGATTTCTTCCTTTTAAACTTTGCGCTATGAAATTTTCGCTCTCAATTCCAGACAACCGTGAATTCGACGTTGTGGGCTTTGGCCTCAACGCAGTCGACCATCTGGTCACGATTCCACGCTTCCCGCAGTTCAACACCAAGATTCGATTGGCCGATCACTATCAGATGCCTGGCGGACAAGTCTCATCAGCGATGGTTGGTCTTCAGCGGCTCGGGTTGCGCACGAGTTACATAGGCAAGGTCGGGTACGATAATGAAGGCCGTATGTTGATCGAATCGCTGCAAAAAGAAGGTGTTGACTGCACTGGTGTGATGATCGAAGTTGGGGCCAAAACTCAAGGCGCGGTGATTATCATCGAACAATTTTCCGGTGAGCGCACAATCCTCTGGTACCACGATGACGCCACGCGCATCGCACCCGAAGAGTTGAAGCGCGAGATGCTCTGTCGTGGACGCGTCCTGCATCTGGACGGCTTCGACACAAAAGCTGCGATTCAGGCAGCGAGATGGGCACACGAGGCCGCGATGCCGGTGACAATCGATCTCGACACCGCCTATCCGGGTATTGATGAGTTCCTGCCTCTTGTCGATTGTTTGATCACCTCACAAGGCCTGGCGAATGATTTGACCGGGACGATGGAC
The DNA here is from genome assembly GCA_022614735.1 of Acidobacteriota bacterium. GTDB lineage: Bacteria > Acidobacteriota > Blastocatellia > RBC074 > RBC074 > JAKEHZ01. Next base: position 8,878 of record JAKEHZ010000156.1, read on the forward strand.
GAACAGGAAGCATTGAAGAGATTGAACGAGAGGTATGGATGCTATCTCGTCGCAATGACGCAGGGCGCCCGCGGGGCGCTGGCTTATGTTGAAGGGCGATTCATAGCCTCATCTGCCTTCCGCCCGCCGGTCATCCGCGATACAACGGGCGCCGGTGATGCATTTCGCGCCGGATTCATCTATGGCCTGTGCAAAGGATTTAGTATTGAAGAGTCGATGCGGGTCGCCAATGCAGTCGCTGCGCTGCAATGCCGGGAAATGGGCGCGCGTGACGGATTGCCGACCGAAAAAGAGCTCAATGATTTTTTGACTAAAGAAGGAGAAAAATAACAAGTGTTACGAGCAGGTATTGTCGGATTGCCGAATGTGGGTAAATCAACCTTGTTCAATGCTCTGACCGCGACGCGGGGAGCCGAGAGTGCAAATTATCCTTTCAGCACTACCGGTGCGAACGTCGGTGTGGTCAATGTGCTTGACGCTCGACTCGAGCCTCTGGCAAAAATTGGCAAGACTAACAAGATCGTTCATGCCACAGTTGAATTTGTGGACATCGCCGGGCTGGCGAGGGGAGCGAGTCACGGCGAAGGTTTAGGAAATCAGTTTCTGCATCACATCCGCGAGACTGAGTTGATCGTGCATGTCGTGCGCTGTTTTGAAGACGAGAACGTCGTTCACGTTGAAGAGACAATCAACCCGCAGCGCGACATTGAAACGCTCAACCTCGAATTGATCCTTGCCGATCTGGCGACGGTCGAGAAGCGGCGCGAACGAACAAGCAAGCAGGCCAAGGTTGGCGACAAAAACGCCAAAGAGGAGCTGGAGTTGCTTGACAAGCTGCAAGCGGCATTTGATGAAGGCAATCCGGCGAGACTTGCAGGCCTGACCGGCGAAGAAAAAGCGAAGGCGTACCAGCTCTTCCTGCTCACAATGAAGCCGATGATTTATGTTGCCAATGTTGCCGAAACAGACTTGAGCACGGACGCAAACGCCTTCATCGGGCAGGTGCGCGGGCACGCCGAGAGAGAAGGCGCGGACTATGTTGTGATCAGCGCGCAGCTCGAAGCGGATCTGGTCGATCTGGATCTCGAGGAGCGTCCGCAATATCTGGCCAGCGTCGGCGTGAGTGAGACCGGCCTGGGTAAATTGATTCGTGGCGCCTATCACACTCTCGGTTTAATTTCTTACTTCACTATCGGCGAAAAAGAGGCGCGCGCCTGGACGATTCGAAATGGCGCGAAAGCCCCTGAAGCTGCGGGCGCGATTCACTCCGATCTCGAGCGGGGATTCATCCGCGCTGAGGTGATAACCTATGACGATCTGATCAAAGCCGGATCGACGGCAGCAGCCAAAGAAAGAGGCTGGATGCGGCTGGAAGGTAAGGAATATGCGGTTCAGGATGGGGATGTGATTTTGTTCAGGTTCAATGTGTAAACACTCTCATTTTTCATTTTCCATTTGTCATTTGTTATTTGTCATTTGTTATTTGTTAGTCGAGTTGAGAGTGATAACAAATGACAAATAACAAATGACAAATGGAAAATGAAAAATTCCTCAACCCAATTTCAGCCTCCCCCCCTTCGATTTCACCTTTTCATCGCTCAAAATCACATTATCAATCAACCTATTTTTTCCGAAATAAGCGGCTACCGAGACGAGTGAGTTTTGATCAGTGAGGTCATCGAGCGGATCAAGATGTTCGGTATCGGTGATCGCCAGGTAATCAATGTGCGCAAGAGGCACCTGTTCTATCTCCTTTCGCATCGCTTTGAGGATACGCGCGGCACTGCGTTCCCCATGACTGAATATCTCTTCCGCCAGTCTCAATGCTCGATAAAGGACGGGGGCTGCGAGTCGTTCCTCGGGTGAGAGATTGCGATTTCGTGAGGCACAAGCCAGCCCATCAGTCTCGCGAGCTATCGGTAAGACAACGATCTCGACCGGCATATTCAAATCGCGAACGAGCTTCTTAACGATCACAGTCTGCTGCGCATCGCGCTGCCCCAAAAAGACGAACTTCGGATGCACGGTATTGAAGAGGATAGTCAATGCCGTCGCTACACCGCGAAAGTAGCCGGGACGCGAAAGCCCTTCGAGCTTGTCGCTCAAACCTTCGACTTCGATATAGCTGGCGAATCCCGGCGGATACATCTCTTCGGCGCTCGGCGCAAAAATATAATCGACTCCGAATGGAGCAAGCAGATCGGCATCACGAGCCAGATCGCGTGGAAATCGATCGAATTCCTTTTCCGAGCGGAACTGCGTCGGGTTGACGAAGATCGAAACGATGACGGCATCAGCCATTCGCCGGGCCTCACGCACCATACTCAGATGGCCTTCGTGTAAGGCGCCCATAGTTGGCACAAAGCCGATGGGGCGCTCTTCAGCCCATAGCTTGCCGGAAACAATGCGCATACGCGCAGCTTTTGTGATGATCTCCATAAATCACTCAAGATATAAAAAACAACATTTAATCAAGATAAACCTTCACAGCCGACGAATCATCAAGCGCATCGAGTAATTGTGACATCGTCTTGCCTGAGACCGGATGCCTGAGGTCCGGGGCGATTTCGTCCATCGGCGTAAGGACGAAGCGCCTCATATGCATACGTGGATGCGGCAAGGTCAGCCTATTGCTATCACCCAGGACATCAATAATCAGATCATCGAGCATCAGCAGATCGATATCAATTGTCCTCTCGCCGCGAGGGATCGTCCTCTGACGCCCCAGCCGTCTCTCAGTCTCGAGGCAAAAATCCAATAATGAGAATGGGTCTAGCTGATTGCCTGTTACGGCTACGACCATATTCAGAAATCTCGGCTGCTCGAGGTAGTCGACCGGCTCGGTTTCATAAATTGAAGATAGGGCATGTAAATGAAGATTGGCAGCGATGAGATTTGAAATCGCGCGCACCAGGTTTGCCGCGCGGTCGCCCAGGTTCGAGCCAAGCCCAAGATATGCGACTCGCCCTCCCCTCAGCTTCTCTGTCTGGTCGCTCTCTTGCATTGACCGGATAGGGGAAATGGTGAAGTATGAATCAACCATTTCTATAGGCATATCGCAGGTTGCAGTTGCTGGTTTGTCAGCCACCATTGCCGACCTGGGAAATGCGAATAGAATTAATAATAATCGCACAATCATCGTTCTGCATTTATGGGCAAGAGTCAAGAGACAGAGAAGGCTCAGAGCAAGACAGCTGCCATTTCGGCAAAAGGTGCGGCTCGGGCGCGTGCCGGACATCTCTGGATTTATCGCAGCGATGTCACGAGCAAGCCGGCAGTAGAGAGCGGATCAATCGTTCGTGTCACCGATCAACGAGGCCGGTTCGTCGGCTGGGCGCACTATGGAGCAGAGTCGGAGATCTCTTTGCGTCTGATTTCAAAGGACGATGCGCAAATCAACCGGGATTTCTGGCGCGCTCGTTTGCTTACGGCAGCGGAATGGCGTGGGCACGTGGTGGGAGACACCGATGCGTACCGCCTGGTTCACGCCGAGGGCGATTATCTGCCTGGCCTGATAATTGACCGATACAACGACTGTTTTGTTATTCAAACGCTCACTCGGGGAATGGATGAGCTCAAAATGATGTGGGTTGAATTGCTCATCGAAGAGTTTCAGCCCCGGCTGATCGTCGAACGTAATGACGCAAAAGTCCGGCAGCTCGAAGGGTTGCCAATGAAAAACGGCCTGCTTCACGAGGCTGAAAAATCCCGCTCCGATTTGGATCACATTGTTGAATTAACGATCACAGAAAACGGTCTCAAATTCCGGGTGAACCTGCTCGAAGGGCAAAAGACCGGCGCCTTCCTGGACCAGCGCGAGAATCGAGCGGCGGCGATGCAATACGCCCGTGGCCGTGGACTCGATTGCTTCAGTTTTCACGGCTCGTTCGCGCTGCATCTGGCAAAAGGCTGCCATCATGTGACTGCTCTCGACATCTCTCAGCCGGTCATCGAACGCGCCCGGCATAACGCCGAGCTCAACGGCATCTCCAACATAGAATTTATCGAGGCAAACGTTTTTGACAGGCTTCGAGATTACGATACGGCGGGCGAGCGATTCGATACGATTGTGCTTGACCCACCGGCATTTGCAAAAAATCGCGGCGCCGTTGAGGCAGCCCTGCGCGGCTACAAGGAGATCAACCTGCGCGCGTTGAGGCTGTTAAACCCCGGCGGAACGCTCATCACCTGTTCCTGCTCATACCACGTCAATGAAGAGTTGTTTCTGGAGACGCTAGCTGATGCCGCGTGCGATGCGGGACGCACAGTTCAGATCATCGAAAAACGCACGCAATCCCGCGACCATCCGATCCTCTTGAACGTGCCTGAGACGTACTATTTGAAATGCTTTGTTCTCAGAATGGTCGACTAAACCGAAGAGTTTTCAGTTGTAACTGCTCAGCCGGGGGTGCAGTACGGGGAGCGTCAGCGACCTGCACCTTGATAAAACGGCCTATTGTCGAGGTGCAGGTCGCTGACG
>JAKEHZ010000157.1 GCA_022614735.1 Acidobacteriota bacterium
GAAGAGGGAAAACGGAACAAACGGAAATAACGGAACAAACGGAAAAATCCTGGAGAATTTCCGTTTGTTCCGTTATTTCCGTTTGTTCCGTTTTCCCTCTTCATCTCTCTCGACTAAACGCTCAGATTGAAAACTCCGTAATGGGAGAGGGAGCTTATGCAAAAGCTGGCTGAAATTTGTGTCCGTCGCCCGGTCTTCGCCACGATGCTGATCATGACGCTCGTCGTGCTCGGCATCTATTCTTATAACCGGCTTACGGTCGAGAGGTTCCCGCGCGTTGAATTTCCCACCATAACTGTGGTAGCGCGATTGCCTGGTGCGGCTCCGCAAGAAGTCGAGACTGAGGTCACAGACAAGATCGAGGAAGCAGTCAACACGATCAGCGGGATCGAAGAGCTGCGTTCAACATCTTCAGAAGGTGTTTCGCTCGTCTTTGTGACCTTTGTGCTTGAGCGAGAACTTGATTCCGCTGCGCAGGACGTAAGGGATAAGATCAATATCGCCCTCCCGCTTCTGCCCGATACGATCGAGCAACCGACGGTGCAGAAGCTCGATCCCGATGCGGCGCCGATTATGACACTCTCGTTGTCGTCCAGCCGCCCGATCCGCGAGATCACCGAGTATGCCGATAAGGTTTTGCGGCGACAGATCGAGTCGGTCGATGGCGTCGGTCAAGCGCAGATCATTGGCGGACGCAAACGCCAGATCAACGTCAAGCTCGATGGCGACAAGTTGCGGGCTTACAACCTGACTGTGACACAGGTCTCACAGGCCTTGCAGGCCCAGAACATCGAGGTGCCCGGCGGCAGGATCGAGCAACCAGAGCGGACGCTGACGCTGCGCACTCTGGGGCGGTTGCAGTCGCCGGCTGAGTTCAACGATATTGTCATCGCCAAACGTAACGATTATCCGATAAAGATCTCCGACATCGGTTATACCGAAGACGGTGAAGAGGATGAGTTATCGGCCGGGCGTCTCGACGACACGCCTGCGGTATTGCTGCAAATACGCCGTCAATCGGGCACGAACACGGTCGATGTGATCCGGGACATCAAAGAACGTCTTGATGATCTGAAGATGGCCATCCCGGCGGGCTACAATTTAAAGATCGTCCGCGATCAATCGACCTTTATCATCGCCTCATTCCACACGGTACGCGAGCACCTCATCCTCGGATCTCTGCTCGCCGCGCTGGTCGTGCTGCTTTTTATGCAGAACCTCCGCGCGACCTTCATTTCGGCGATCGCCATCCCGACCTCGATCATTTCAACCTTTGCTGCGATGGATTATGCGGGTATTACGCTCAACGGCCCGTCGATGCTTGGGTTGACCTTGTCAGTCGGTATCGTGATTGACGATGCGATTGTGGTACTCGAAAACATCTATCGTTATATCGAAGAGAAAGGCTTCGACACGTTCGAAGCGGCGATTGCGGCTACCAAAGAGATCGGAATGGCGGTCATGGCGACCACGCTCTCCCTGATCGTGATCTTCCTGCCAGTTGCCTTTATGCCCAGCATCGCCGGCAAATTCTTCAAGAGCGTGGCTCTGACGATGGCGTTTGCCATCGCCGTATCGCTTCTCGTCAGTTTTACCCTCACGCCGATGATGAGCGCGCGCCTGCTCAAGCGGCTGAAGCGGAAGTCGAAGGAGCCGGTGGAAGAAGGGGGAGCTGAAGATCTCCCCGGTCAAAGCCACGAAATCGAAAAATCCTCCTGGCTCATGCGTCTTCTGGATGGTGGATATACGAGACTGCTTAAATTCTCGCTCCAAAATCGATGGCTGATCGTAGCCCTGGCGATCCTCGTACTGGCCTCACCGCTGTTGATTATCAAATACCGGCTCTTGGGGTTCGATTTTTTCCCGCAGGACGATCAGGACGAGTATGAAGTTTCGATCCGCGCTGCGGAGGGCACATCTTTGCAGTCGACGCTCGCAATGGCTCAGCGCGTGGCCGCCGATATTCGCAAGCTGCCGCATATCTCCTATACGCTGACAACCGTTGGTGATGATCCACAGATGACGCAGAACCTGGCGAGGATCTATGTGCGTCTCACGCCGCTCGATACGCGCCCTCTTTCGCAGTTTCAGATCATGGGGATAACCCGTGAGAAGGTCTTGCCGAATTATGCGTCGTCCAATCTGCGGACGATGGTCAATCCGGTTGCTGCGATAGGCGGGAGCGGCCAGCAGAACGCCGACATCGCCTTCCAGGTCAAAGGGCCAAACCTCGACAAGCTCAATGAGTATTCACAGTCTCTGCTCAGTAAACTTAAGCAGATGCCGGGCGTGGTTGATGCCGATACGTCATTGATTGTCGGGAAACCGGAGTTGCGCGTGAAGATTGACCGCGCAAAAGCGGCAGACCTCGGAGTCAATGTCCGAGATGTCGCGGAGAGCTTGCGGCTCCTTGTCGGAGGCGATCAGGTCTCGACTTACAACGAAGGCGGCGAGCAATATGAGGTCCACGTGCGCGCGAGCGGGGGGTTCCGCACCGATGCGAGCGGAATCAGTATGCTGAATGTGCCGTCGGCGCGTTTGGGCAGTGTCGGGCTTGACAGTGTCGTCAAGCTCGATGAATCGACAGGACCGACGCAGATCGAGCGTGTCTCGCGCCAGCGCCAGGTCTTGCTGACAGCAAACCTCAAGCCCGGATTCTCGCAGAGCGACATCATCACACGGTTGAACAATGAGGTTAAGGCGATGAACCTGCCTGCCGACTATGTCACCGGCCTTGCCGGCCGCGCGAAAGAGCTCGGCAAAACCATGCGCGGTTTCATCCTCGCCTTCGTTCTCTCTTTTGTTTTTATGTACATTGTGCTGGCAGCTCAGTTCGAATCATTCATCCATCCGGTGACTGTCTTGCTCGCCTTGCCGTTGAGTATGCCGTTTGCCCTGATTTCGCTGATTGCCACTCGCCAATCGTTCAATATGTTCACGGCTCTCGGGCTGCTGGTGCTCTTCGGAATGGTGAAGAAGAACTCGATCTTGCAGATTGACCATACTAACGGACTGCGCAAGAAAGGGATGGAACGCCACGAAGCTCTGATCCAGGCGAGCCGTGATCGTCTGCGCCCGATCCTCATGACGACGATCGCATTTGTGGCCGGTATGTTGCCGCTCGCAGTCAGCAGCGGTCCGGGCGCGGGCATAAACCGTTCGACTTCGGTCGTTGTTATTGGCGGACAGACGCTGTGTTTGCTTCTGACGTTGCTGGTTACACCGGTCGCGTACTCGCTCTTTGACGACGCTATAAACTCGACGATCTGGGGTCGAATCGCATCCTGGTGGAGCGAAAAGATGGCCTGGGCGCGACGCAAGGCAGCAACGGCGGCATCATCATTTTTGGGATTATTCAAGACGTAGTAATGTAGCAATAATGAGATCGGGAGAGAGTACGAAACAAACGAAAATAACGAAACAAACGAAATAAAACTTAAATATTTCGTTATTTTCGTTTGTTTCGTATTCTCCCCGGGCTTTCCAAATTATGGCAATCTTTCTGACCGAACAAGACGTAGCGCGACTGCTCACCATGGAGGACACGCTTGCAGCGGTTGAGGCTGTCTTCATATCGCAAGCGAAGGGCGATGCGACCAATGAGCCGCGTCGCCGTGTTCGCGCGAGCGGCGCGACTTTGCATGTGATGAGCGGGGCCGTCGCGAATTTCGATTCGTTCAAGGGCTTGGTGGGTCTGAAGGCTTACACCGTGACGCGAAATGGAGCACGGTTTCACGTCAGTCTCTACGACGCGGAATCAGGCGAACTGCTGGCATTGATTGAAGCTGACAAGCTGGGACAGATGCGGACCGGCGCGGCGAGCGGAGTGGCGACGAAATATCTGGCAAAGCGGGATGCGAAGACGGTCGGAATTTATGGCACGGGCTGGCAGGCCCGCAGCCAACTCGAGGCTGTCTGTGCGGTGAGGGAGATAGAGAGTGTGCAAGTCTATAGCCGGTCAGCTGAAAATCGCGCGCGTCTCTGTTCGGAGATGAGCACAAGATTGAAGGATACAAAACTCTCTCCGGTTGATCGACCCGAAGCTGTTGCGGAAGCCGACATCGTCATCACCATCACCAGCTCACGCGAGCCGGTGTTGTATGGGGCCTGGCTCAAAGGCGGTACGCACATCAATGCGGCCGGCGGTAATTCGATTATGCGGCGAGAGCTGGATGACGATGTGATCAAACGTACTTCATTCATCGCTGTGGATTCGCTCGATCAGGCGCGGATCGAAGCCGGCGAGTTCGTTACAGCAGTCGAAAAGGGTCTGCTGACCTGGGAGCGTATCAAAGAGCTCCGCCTGGTGGTCAACGGCGAGATAAACGGCCGTACAAATGACGAAGAGATCACGCTTTTCAAATCGCTCGGAATCGCCATTGAAGACATAGCAACTGCGGCCGTCTTGTATCAGAAAGCAATCAGCAATCACGAAGGGATAGCAAAGATATGAAGAGTCAAAAGATAAAACTGGGATTGTTCGGCATCGTCCCGGTTCTATTGTTAATGGCAGGAGTGGCAAGAGGTCAGGACAACCCGCAATCCAATCCGCAATCGGCATCCAGAATTGGCCGCAATCCGCAATCAAAGGGGCGCATCGGCGTTGACTCATCAAAGCGCGTGACGATCACACTGCGTGAGTCAATGCTCATGGCTCTCGAAAACAACCGCGATATCGAGGTTGAACGACTCAACGTGCGGATGAACGAGTTTGATCTGCTGGCATCTCAGGGTGTGTACGATCCGGCGCTCGTGACCTCGCTCTACTATGATCGGCGGAAGATTCCCGCGACCTCACTCTTCGCAACTGGAATGACTACCGATGCTGTGGGCACGGCGACAGTCTCGCAGCGCCTGCCGTGGCAGGGCAGCAGCTTTCTGGCGACCTTCGACAACGATCGTTCGACTGCCGCGAACCCGTTTTTCGTGCTCAATCCGCAGTACACCACCAATTTGAGCTTTACTTTCACACAACCGCTTTTGCGCAATCGCGAGATAGATTCGGACCGGCGTCAAATCAAGATAGCCAAGAAACAATTGGACGTCTCAGACAACCAGTTCCGGCAACGCGCGATTGAAATTATTGTGCAAGTACAGCGGGCCTATTGGGACCTGATCTTTGCGCGCAGCGATCATGAGATCAAGCGTGAGTCAGTAGAACTTGCGCGCACTCAACTCAAGAGCAATGAGCGTCTGGTCGATGCCGGTTCGCTGGCTCCCGCAGACATCATCTCGGCGCGCGTCGAGCTTGAACGGCGCACAGATGATGCCGAAGCCGCTGTTGACGCCATTCAACGCGCGGAGAACTCTCTCAAGGCTCTGATGCTGCAACCGAGCAACGGTGAGCTGTGGCAGTCGGAGCTCGTGCCCGTCGAGCAGCCGCAGATCGAAGCGTCCGCATCACTTCCGCTCGAAGATGCGACCAGGCTTGCTTTTCAAAACCGTCCTGAGATGGAGCAATATCGCCTGCGCGGAGAATTGAACAAAATTGATGTTGAGTTCTTCCGCAATCAGACCAAACCGCAGATTGACTTATTTGCGACCTATGGGACGGTCGGCCTCGCGGGAACCTTACGGGTCGGCGAGAATCCGATTACGCAGAGTAGTGCGCTGCTCACCGCACGCGTCAACCAGCTTTCAGCGCTGGCGGGGTTGCCGCCACTGCCTCCCCCGAGCTTTGACAGCGTAAATGGGGACCTCATTGGCGGATATGGGCAGAGTCTGGCAAATATGCTCAAGAATGAATTTCGTGCCTACCGCTTCGGCGTGAACATCAACCTGCCGCTCAGGAATCGCACAGCGCAAGCCAATCTTGGGCGCGCTCTCGCCGAGGGGACGCAGATCGATGTGCAGCGGCAGCGCCAGCAACAGGTCATTGAGGTTGAAGTCCGCAACGCTTTGCAGGCAGTTGAGACGGCAAAGAAACGCGTCGAAGCGGCGAAGAACTCGCGCGAGAACGCCGAGTTGCAGTATCAGAGCGAACTCCGCAAGTTCGAAGCGGGCCAATCGACCAACTACTTTGTGCTTGATCGCCAGAATGCGCTCTCATCTGCGCGCGGGCGTGAGTTGAAGGCGCTCACCGATTACACGAAGGCCGCTGCTGAACTTCAGCGCGCCATGTCGACAACACTGTCGAGCAATAATGTGATGGTGAAGTAATCCGGCTAATAGGTTCAACACAAAGGGTCAAAGGGAAAAAGGTTCAAAGAAGAAAAAAATCAAGCATTTTTTCCCTTTGACCCTTTTTCCCTTTGACCCTTTGTGTTGAACCTATTAGCCGGAAGATGAAACTTGCCAAAAAATCTAAAAAAGTTTCGTTTGTTTCGTTATTTTCGTTTGTTTCGTATTCTGTCTTTGATAATGCTAGAATTTCGCTCCACTGGTCAATTATTTTGAATTAGTTGGAGGATCGATATTCGAATATGGCCGATGAAAACCAGACAGGTTTTAAGGTCACTGACCGCAGACTTTTCAACGCTGACGGAACTTTGCGTGAGGACGCGCTGATTGAACAATCAACAGCAAGCGTGGCGCCTGCCGAGTTACAATCCGCAGTCACCCCCACTCCTGCACAGCCTGCGCCGGAAGCCCCGTCGACGGACTATTTCCCTGATGAAGATCCGAATGCATTACCTGAACAGACAATGTTCACTGAGTTTCTGATGGGCGTTGCTTCATCAGCTTTCATCTACCTCGGTATGGTCGAACATCCGGCGACTGGCAGAAGGCAGATCGATCTAGGCGCGGCGAAAGAGTCGATTGATATGCTCAAAATGTTGCGCGAAAAGACCAAAGGCAACCTCACACGCGGTGAAGAGAAATTTTTCGACGATCTTCTCGCCGATCTGCGAATGCAGTTCGTCTCGATAAGAAGGCAGTAGCAGCTGGCATGCGAATTACCTTCCTCGGAACCGGAACATCTGTCGGCGTGCCGATGATCGGGTGTGGCTGTCGTGTCTGCACATCCGATGATCCACGCGATAAACGGTTACGCACCGGACTGATGATCGAGAATGAAAATCAGCGGCTGATCATCGATATATCTGCCGATTTCCGGCAGCAGGCTTTGCGGGAAAAGATTGATAGACTCGATGCGCTCCTGATTACACATTGCCACGCTGATCACGTCTTCGGCCTGGATGACATTCGTCCGCTGAACTTTCGCCACGGCCCGATCCCAATATTCGCGAGTGAGAGCACATGGCGACAATTGCGAAAGGTGTTCTATTACATCTTTAATTCTAATCACATCGGCGGTGGATTGCCGCAGGTCATCCCACATACAATCGTTTGCGATTTTGAGGTTTGCGGATTGATGGTCACACCGCTTCCGGTTATTCACGGTAATACGGAAGTGACCGGATTTCGTCTGAGCGATGGTCGAAGCGAAATCGCCTTTGTGACCGATTGTAATTTGATTCCGAAAGAGTCGCTTGAAAAAATGCGCGGACTTGATTTACTGATCATTGATGCACTGCGCTACAAACCGCATCCCACGCATTTGCACGTTGAACAGACGCTGGCTTACATAGCTGAATTGAAACCACGGCATGCGCTGCTCACGCACATTGGCCATGATATCAAATACGCTGACGCTGGCCGGGATCTGCCCGATAGCGTCGAGCTTGCGTATGATGGATTGAAGATCGAAATCTAGCGATTGCGGATTGCGGATTGCGGATTGCGGATTGAAGAATGGCGAATAGTTCTTCGATCTTCAATCCGCAATCC
>JAKEHZ010000158.1 GCA_022614735.1 Acidobacteriota bacterium
CTGTACGCTTATCATCGCGGAACCGAACCGTTCGCTGATAGCCTAATAAAGCATCGCCAATCGCGGACATATTGACCGTGCGCGGGTTATTCCAGATCAGGTCGGGGCGCTGCAGCGCTTTTGTATTGATACCGAATGTGCCCGAAGTTGAGAGCAGGATGCCGCCTGCCGGATCGCGCCATGCTCCGATCAAGGCGGGCAGGCACGCGACGGTTCGCACGGCCATCCCACCGCCAACGTGGCGCTGCATCCCGTAATTCAATCGAATCACTGCGGGTTTTGTTGTCGCGTACTCGCGCGCAAGTTTGATAATGACTTCTTCGCTCAATCCGGTGATCGCAGCAACACGTGATGGCGGGTACTCCGTCACTCGCTCGCGCAGCAGCTCAAAGCCAAGCGTGTGGCGTTCGACATAATCGAGGTCAATCAGGTTCTCTTTGATGACGACGTGCATCATCGCCAGCGCCAGGGCGCCGTCAGTGCCCGGCAACAATGCAAGGTGCTCATCACACTTTTCCGCTGTCAAACTGCGATAGGGGTCAATTGCGATGATTTTTGCGCCTTTGCGTTTGGCATCGAGAATTTTCGGCCAGAGGTGAACGTTGGAAGTAATTGGATTCGATCCCCAAATAATGATCAACTTCGCATCGCTAAAACGTTCGGGATCGGTTCCCATGCTTAAACCGATCGTGGCTTTGTAGCCCGCCGCGCCGGCGCTTGCGCAGATCGAACGGTCAAGCAAAGAAGCGCCGAGTCTGTGGAAGAAGCGGCGATCCATCGATTCACCCTGGACCAGTCCCATGGTGCCTGCATAGCTGTATGGCTGAATGGCCTGCGGATCATCTGCGGCAATCTCTTTAAATTTCGTGGCAATGATCTCTATAGCTTCATCCCACGTGATGCGCCTGAAGATCCCTTTGCCTTTTTCACCGGCGCGTTTCATCGGATAGAGCACGCGTTGTGGGCTGTAGGTACGTTCAAGATAGCGGTTGACTTTGGTACAGAGAAAACCGTCAGTCGTAGGATGATCTTCCGCACCAGCGACTTTGATTGCTTGTCCGTTTTCGACGGTGATGACCAGCGCGCAAGTGTCCGGGCAATCGTGCGGGCAAGCTCCACGTATGCTCTTTCGTTCAGAGATTAACATCATTGCTTCCTCTAAATTTGTCTGTTTAAAAAAGCCTGAGGGAGAATACGAAACAAACGAAAATAACGAAACAAACGAAATAATCAGAAATTTTTCGTTTGTTTCGTTATTTTCGTTTGTTTCGTATTCTCCCCGCCCATCATGCGCTCGCCGCTTTCGGCTTCACTCGGTACAACATCTCGCCCGCTTTTGGCACGAACAGAATGCCTTCCTCCTCTCTTCCCTTCCACTCTTCAAAGTTGATCGTATCGGGATCGAGGTATCCAAGATTCACCCTGCTGCATCGCTCTTCGGGAATCCTCGTCGCAAGAGTCACTTTTATCCGCGGCGTTTCTACGCCGGTTTGGGCATCATACCCGCCGATTCCTTTCAAATGGGTACTGTGCGCGATGACACCCCACGGGTGATGTTTGAACCTATCCCACTGCTTCACAAAGTAATCACGCACGTGATAACCGATCTCATCAATTATCTTCTTGTGACTGTAACTGATCTCATCAATGTGCGGCGCATAGATGATCACTTCACCGCCATCCTCAATTGCGGGTTCAAGTTTGTACATCCCCTTCGATGCTGTCCAGATGTCCGCGTAAAGCTTCGGCATAACTGAAAGCACGCGTTTGTAGGGCTTCTCGATCCACACGATGTGGAGCTGCGATGACAAATTGCTTGCCGCCTCCCAGGCCTCTTCCGGCGCCCCGATGTACAAACCCGCAAGCGATTCGCCTTTGACGACCATGCTGAAGCAGAGTGTCGGCTTATCAATGAAAGAAGCAGCACGATCGATCACGCGGCGCACTGGTGTGTGTTTCGTGCCGATCAATTCGTAGCTTGTAATCACTGCTCCTAGCCAGTGGGAGAAGTTGATCACTTCGGGCCCGCTAATGCCCGGAAAGAAATATTTGTTCCCCCCGGAGAAGCCCACGACCTCGTGTGGGAAGGTCGGTCCGCAGATGATGACCTGATCGTAATCGAAGATCAGCTTGTTCAAGCGGACTTTCACCGATTCTCGTAGTAAGCCATCGCTCATGCGGCCGATCTCTTCAGCAGAAATCTCGCCCAATTCAACCATTGTGTCAGGCAGATCCCAACGATGGTTGAAGATGTTGACTTTCGCGTATCTTGTCCCGCGCTCTTCTGCCGTCACACCGACGTGCCTGTTTATCGACTCCTCGCTCATCATCTGATGCGTCCCGAGCGCAATCAGGAAATCCATCTTTGCCACGTGTGTGGACAGCAGATCGTGGAAGAGGCGGAACATCTGGGGAATCGGCGCCGTGCGTGTGCCGTCCGGGATGAGGATGATGACCCTTTTGCCGGCGAGTTCGGTTTGCGAGAGAGCCGATGCCATCAGCTCGCGGATTTCAGATTCTGAAAGGGATTTGTCAGTGTAGCCTTTGCCGATAAGCATGGGGACTCCTGCGGCAACTGCTGGGAGCGCATGCGCTCCCAGCAGTTGTCATTGTTTCTGGTCGTCGTCATGAACGACATGAACGACTCCTCGGAAAAACAGTTTTCAGTTTGTAACTGCTCAGGCGGGGGATGCAGTACGGGGAGCGTCAGCGACCTGAACCTCGACAAGAGGCCGTTCTATCAAGGCTCAGGTCGCTGACGCGCCCCGTACTGCCCCCCCGCCTGAGCAGTTACTTTCATTATCTCTAAACTCCGCCGAAAGCAGAGAAACCTCCATCAACAGGCACCACGATTCCCGTCACGAAAGCCGAGGCAGGCGAAAGCAACCAGAGCGCTGCACCAAGCAAATCTTCGGGTACTCCAAAGCGACCCATCGGCGTATGCGCGATGATTCCCAGGCCCCGCTCTGTCAATTCGCCGGTCTTCCGATCAATCAGCATGTTTCGATTCTGCTCGCTGACGAAGAAGCCCGGAGCAATAGCATTGACTCGGATGCAGGGTGAGTACTCCTTCGCGAAATGAACTGCCAGCCATTGCGTGAAGTTATTGACCCCTGCCTTGGCTGCGGAGTAACCGATGACACGTGTGAGGGGTCGAATCGCGCTCATCGAAGAGACATTTAAGATCACGCCTTCGCCCTGCTCCGCCATTTGTCGCCCGAAGGTCTGACAAGGCAGAATCGTACCGAGCATGTTCACATCAAAAACGTAACGCAGCGCTTCCTCAGGCAGATCGAAAAAGGTTAGATCAGGATCGGTTGTTGCTTGAGGTTTGTTGCCCCCCGCGCCGTTAATTAAACAGTCAATGCTGCCAAATTCTTTGAGCACCTTGCGCGCGGCTTCTTCCAGTGTCTCCCGGTTGAGGACATCGCCCCGCACGATGATTGCACGCCCCGGTCCGGTTATTACCGACAGCATCCCTTCAGCCTTTGCTGGGGAACGCGCCAGAATAGCCACATTCGCGCCACAACCAACCAGTGCTTCCGCCATCGCGCCGCACAGGACTCCAGTACCACCCGTGATGACAATCGAGCGGCCGGTGAAATTATAAAGCTCCATCAGTTCATTGAGATTCATCGTGGGTTTCTTCCGTATCCTCCTTCAGCCGCTAATTGCCGCAACATCGCCGAAAGGCGCGAAATGTTTCCCGAAATGCGTTTTGAGCATTTCGTAATAAATCTCTTCATTCGCACGCAACATAGAGAAGAACGGCTCGCGGAAATCGGGATGATGCAGTACCGAGCCGAAAGTGACGTGCAAAATCTCGCGCGCATGAAAATCGTCCAGCAAATCCGTCAATTTGTCATCCGTAATCGAACCCGGATCGGGCATCTCGCTCACTTCACCCGAAACATGATAGCTCGCGCGATCGATCGGATAGCGTTCTCTGGCAAATCCGGCGATCTCGCGGAAAAGCGGAGGATTGACTTTGCCAATAGTGCGGAGGGCTTCGAGATAGCTGGTGCCCGCTGTCTTCAAATGCACCAACTCGCCCGCGACACGCGCGGCAATCGGGTAGACGCTGAACTTATCCGAGCCGGAATGTAGACTGAGTTTGTAAGGTCCGAAAGTTTTCGCTACGGCCAGATGCTGCGCGAAAGATTTTTCAAACTCAGTCAAATCGCCAATGTAATCGACGCCCTTCTCGAAAGTGCCGACGTAGCGCGGGGCCAGACTCACCCACTTCACACCTAGCCGCTTCAATTCCTGCGCGATATAGATGTGCTCGGCAAGCGTCGTCACGGTCTCGGTTTCGTCAACGCTCATCTCCAGCTCGAAGGGCTCTCCGCTCATCACCTTCTCGAGATGGCGATACATTTTAACTGTGTGCGCGACGACGCGACCGTACTTAGCTGCGGCGCGTAAGAGTTCTTCATCGTCGATCGCCAGCTTGAAATCGTCAAGATCTACCGGCTTACCCAATCGCGTCTGCGTATCAGCCCAGCTTGTCTCAAGCTCAGCCCAGGGTAGGACTCCGATCTTCTCTTTCAACACATCAACCGGAGCAGTGTTGGCCTCGTTATCAACGTGCTCGCCGGGATCAATCGTATAAAAGGTGAAGCCGGCAGCCGCGCAGGAATCAATATCATCGGTCGTCTTCAAATGATCCGCGTCAGCCCCAAATCCGTCCCGCCAGCCTTCCTGAAAAATGCCCCATAACGCGTCATCCATAACTTCTTGTGGTGTGCGGCCTGTGCGTGCATTTTCTCGGATTGATTGCTGCGCGAGTATTGGAGCCATCGATGAATGGCGTATCGCCCGGATGTGACCGGGTGTAGCCAAACCCAGACGGTCGCCGCATCCGGCCGACTTCTTCAAACCCAACGTGCGCGGAACAAGAAATGAAAAGATCGATCGCAGTGCAGCGGCATTCGCCGTTGTCGTTTCACATAATTTCAGAGGCAACGGCTGATCACTTAGCCAGACATCTGAGGTTTTACCAGCGAATTTATTGAGCAGTACCTCATCTGTCGAAATCACTCCGAGTGATTTTCGCCCGCCTTTACTCGAAAGGTAGAAGATCGCTCGTTTAGCGGCGGCAATTGACCGCGGGTAAATATGCCGCTGAGTCGCAATGCTTAGAAACTGGGCAAAAATTTTCGCCTCGTCCTCGCGTGGCGGCTCAGCCACAACATCAGAATTCAGATAAGACAATAGATCGGATGCCATCACTCATGCCTCCTGAAACAGAATTTGCGGATTGCGGGTTGCGGACTGCGGATTGGGGGTTGGGGGTTGGGGCTTTGGTTGGGGAAAAAAATAATGAAA
>JAKEHZ010000020.1 GCA_022614735.1 Acidobacteriota bacterium
GAGGCGATGCGCTACTCAGCGCATCGCCTCTGTCGCCCTAAAAGAGCCGCGCCCCAATCATTTCCCGATACAGAAGGTCGAGAAAATCTGATTGATGATATCGGCGATGAGAGTCTCCCCCGTGATCACACCGAGACTGCGAAGCGCCTGGTGAAGGTTGGCCAGTGCCACTTCTTCAGTGAATCCGGCAGTCAGGTCCTGTTTCGCCTGCTTGAGAGCGCCGATGGATTGTTCGAGAGCAGAGTAGTGACGTTCGTTGGTGACAATTGCGCTCTCGACGTATGTCTGATTTCCGCTGATGATCTGATGGTGGATAGCCTGTTTCAGTTCTTCAATACCTTCTCCGGTGAGCGCTGACGCGTGAAATACGGCATGTCTGTTTGCCAGCGATTTTATCTTCTTTTCAGGAATCCTTAGTCCCAGATCGCACTTGTTGATAAGGTAGAGATTGACCGGGAATTGATCAAGAAGCTCAATCTCATCAGCCGGCAACGATGAATTGGCTTCGACGACAGCGATGACGAAATCGGCCTCGCTGATCGCTGTTCTTGTTCGTTCAACTCCGATCTGTTCGATCAGATCTTCCGTCTCACGAATGCCAGCTGTGTCGACCAGGTTGACAGGTATGCCGTTGAGTGAGAACGATTCGCTCAGAGTGTCACGCGTTGTGCCGGGGAGGTGAGTCACGATCGCTCGATCTTTGCCGAGCAGCGCGTTGAAGACCGAGGACTTCCCAACATTTGGCTTTCCTATCAGAGCGAGTTTGATGCCCGTTCTGATGATGCGTCCAACGCGATAGCTCGATGCCAGGTGAGCGAGGGTATCGATGAAGTGATCGATTCTCGATAGAAACAGATTGAGGTTCAGCGGATCCAGATCGTCTTCGACAAACTCGACCGAGGATTCAAAATGAACAATCAGATCAACCAATCCCTCTTTGACAGGCTGCAGTTGTCTGGACAACTCGCCACGCAATTGTCGTGCGGCGATGCGGGCTTGAAATGTCGTTTGCGAATGGATCAGATCGTTTATCGCTTCGGCTTGAGTCAAGTCAATTCGTTGATTGAGAAAAGCACGCATGGTGAACTCGCCGGGTTGAGCCAGTTCCGCGCCGAATGTAGTGAGCAACCTGATCACTTCTGATAAAACAACGGGGCTGCCGTGACAGGCGATCTCAACAACATCTTCACCGGTGAACGAATGCGGCGCTTTGAAGTAGCTGATAATTGCTTCATCAATGGTCACACCGCTATCGGGATTAATGATCTGATGAAACTCTGCCTGATTCGGCATAAGCGATGATCTGCTGCTTTCCCTCAACAATCTGTGCGTCAGAGCCAACGATTCACTACCACTGATTCTGATGACACCGATGCCACCATACCCGGGAGGCGTGGCAATAGCCGTGATTGTTTTAACCCCCTGATGACTCATGGACGACTCATAGGCCAGGTGAAGTGGTGAGAGACAGTTAGGAAGGGGTGTCCGGAAGAGATTAGTGTGATGTCTCAGGAGGGAAGAACCTTAACTCGTCTCATCTGCCCCTCGCCTTCGCTCTCAGTTCTGATTCCTTTAAAATCAACCAGGGCTGTGTGAATGATGCGGCGATCCTGGGCATTCATCGGATCGAAGACAAAAGGCACTTTTGAGACCTTCACACGCTCGGCTGCCTTCTGTGCCATCATTTCAAGTTCCTGCCGGCGCGAATCACGATAACCACTGGCATCGAAATCTATCTGAACACCTGCAGCGACTGCCTCGGCGAATGCTCTGCGCGCAACATACTGCAGAGCGTCCAGAAGCTCTGCGTTGTGTCCCAGAAGCAAGGGCAGATCGAACCCTTCAAATGATACTTCGATATTCGCCGGCTCCGGCTCTTTAACCAGGACTTTGAGATCAAGCGATGATTTATCAATCAGCTCTTTGACGAAGCCTTCGACTTTTGTTTTGAGTCCTTCAAAATTTCCTTCTGTCATAACCAATCTTCGATAAAAGGCGAGTCTATCAATTAGCGAGAGCCTCCTTAGCCTTTTTACCTTTGGATCCTTTCGGGGGTTTTGGAGGTGATTTGTCGGAACGCGACTGGTCGGTTGTTGCAGGTGGTTTCTTCGGATTAAGGCGATTAATAATGACTTGCTGCGCCACACCGACAATATTGGTCACCATCCAGTACAAAACTAAACCGGCCGGAGCAGATTTAAGAAACCAGGTGAAGATCAACGGCATCAGATAGCCGACTTTCTTCTGAATCGGATCGGCTGTCGTCGGAGTTAACGCCTGTTGTGCGATCATCGTCACACACATTGTTATCGGAAGAATCCAGTAAGGATCAGGAGAAGAGAGGTCTGTCAGCCAGCCGAAAAATGGCGCGTTCCGAACTTCAATTGAAACCGTGAGAATTGCAAACACAGCCATGAAGAAAGGCATCTGCAATAGAAGTGGAAGACATCCCATCACCGGATTACCTTTTTTCATCAACGCGATCTGCTCTTTCTGAAGATCGAGCATACGCGGATCGTTCTTGTTTAACTTCTTCATCTCCTCCTGGATCTTCTTCATTTCCGGCTGCATCTCCGCGGCGCGCTTCATCGTCACGGAGCTCTTCCAGCGCAGCGGGAAAAAGAACATGTTCAATACTACTGTCAGGATGACGATCGACCATCCGAAATTGTGCGTGACTTGATTGATATAACGCAGCGCGTTGAGCATAAACTGCGCTATCGGTTTGATCAGGAAGGAGATGAAATTGAGCCAGCCGTAACTGACAATATCTTCCAGATGGCTTCCATTCTTGCTCAGGCCGAAATTGCTACTGATCTGGCTAAGCAAGTTCAGATCCTTCGGCCCGGAATAAACGTGATCTATCTCACCTTGATTGAGTAGAACGGCAATAGAGACGTAGTTATTATTGAGAAAACGGACCGCAGGAACGGGTCGGGCCGGCACAATTGCCATGGCAAAGTAGTTGTCGTCAACAGCAGCCCAGGTAACTGGAGAAGATATTGGCGCTACCGGTGTATCTTTTAAACTATCGGCGGTCTCACGGTTGACGCTGTTGCCAAAGGCATAGGTCAATTGCGGTGCATGTCTGTACATGTTTATTTCCTTAACGTTCTGATCGCCAAAGTTAGGGCCGATGACAACATAGGTTTCAATCGGGTTTCCGTTGTGCTTAACAGTTGCCTGAAAGTCAAAATCGAAGCCTGTAGCCTGGTTGTAGCCGATCCCTTTAAAGATGAGCGTCTTGCTCACCTCAATCCCACCGTTGGAGTAATAGAAGGTGATCTCCTTCTTTTCTCCTCGGTTGAGGGAGATTTCCGGCTCAACAAGATTTTTGATTTCGTAGCGCGCGGAGTTTAGTTCTTTCTCAAGCGCAGGATCGGAAGGGATATAAAATCGAAAAGGCGCACCTATCTCCTGACTAAGCTTCGCGGAGACGAGATGAACACCGTGTGGCGGATCGATCGGTTTCCCATTTGGGAAACTCGTCATTGTCCATTCTGTGATCACACCACCTTGATTTGAGATGGTAGCCTGCCAATGATCGGTTTTGAGCTTGATCTGGCGGAGATCGGCCTGCGTCGCCGGATTCGGGGTAGCAGGTGTTTCAACCGGAATCTGTGGCGCTGGCGTTGCTGTCCCGGTTGGCGTGGGGACATTCACCGTCTGAGCGGGCTTGCTCTCCTGAGCCGGCTTCACTGGTTGGGGATAGAGCTTCCCGTAAATGTAGGACCATCCGAAAAAGATCACGGACGACAGAATTAAAAATAAAATAAGCCTTTTTTCCATTTATAAAATAACAGCAGTGAGAGCTTAGAATAAGCGCGCCTATTGTTGTCACTAGCGCACCGGATCATAACCACCCGCACAGAACGGATGGCAACGGCTCAGTCGTTTCATACTAAGAACGAAGCCTTTCCAGAAACCATATTTGGAAATCGCCTCCACGGCATACTCCGAACATGTCGGTGTGAAACGACAGGAGGGAGGCAGCAGCGGCGATACAGTATACTTGTAAATACGCAGAATGTAGATTGCTATTACTTTCATACCGATCTCCTGCACTGCTGCTTCATTTATCTTCTTCATTTATCTTCTTCGAGCAGCGACTTGTTAAATCTCTCCATGATGCGCGAAAAAGATTCCTCAATCTTGTTAAAATCGGCAGCCAGCAAGCTCAATTTCGCGTTGAGTACCAGATCATAGCCTGCGGTAGATAACCCTTCCGAAGAGGTCTTCGAATAATATCTCCTGATGACTTCTCTGAGCCTGCGTTTGCATCGATTGCGCACAACTGCGCTTCCGACTTTCCTTGTGACTGTGATCCCACAGCGTGGCTCGTCGGTGTCCGTCTTGAGAATGAATGCCGAAAAGAAAGGTGTGTGAAACCTTTGGCCCTCATCATATACCCTGCGGAATTGCTGACTGTTTCGCAATTTCTGGGGTTTTTTGGAAGCGTTCATTCAAGAAAGAGACCTCTGCCATCTCATCAGAAGGCCAGGCAAACTAGTAGTGCGCTGGCGTCAGTCTCTTGCGGCCTTTCGCGCGGCGGCGCTTAATAACCAGGCGACCGGCCTTCGTGCTCATTCTTTCGCGAAACCCATGAGTTTTTGCGCGACGACGATTATTCGGTTGAAAAGTTCGTTTCATCTCATCCCTCCTTGCACTATCTGAAGTAATTTAAAAGATTGAGAATAAGCAATCGTCTGGACATCTGTCAAGGAATGCAACCGCTAATTGGTGGCGAATTGTAGCAGTACGGGGAGCGTTAGCGACCTGGGCCTTGGCAAAAGGCCGCTCCCAAAGGCCCAGGTCGCTAACGCTCCCCGTACTGCTACAATTCGCCACCAATTAGCGATCAGGATCTTCTTTCCACAATGAACCGAGCGATCTCTTGCAGAATTCTTGCATCACGGCCAATGGCGCCAGTTGCAAAGATCGCCTCCTGAGAGAGCCGATCAGCCATCTTTCTTGCGCCATCAATCCCATAATGAGTTGTGTAAGTGGCTTTCTGTTTTGCCGCATCTTTACCTGCAGTCTTCCCCAGTTCTTCGCTGGTTGCAGTTTCGTCGAGAAGGTCATCTGCAACTTGAAATGAGAGGCCGGCTTTTTCGCCATAATCTGTCAGCGCTTTCAGTTCATTTTCATTTGCCCCGCCGATGATGGCGCCAATACGAACAGCGCAACTTATTAAAGCCCCGGTCTTCGCACGATGAATTTCTTCGAGTTGATGGCCAGTCAAGATCTCTCCTTCAGACTGAATATCGAGCACCTGTCCGCCGATCAGAGCACGCGTCGTCCCGGCAGCTTTTCCGATTTCGGAGATCACACGCACTTTATTCTCGGCGTTCGTAGATTGATAGTCAGCCAAAGTCCGGAAAGCTTGAGTGAGCAGGGCATCGCCGGCCAGAATCGCCATCGCTTCGCCATAGACTACGTGATTCGTCGATCGCCCGCGCCGCAAATCATCATTGTCCATTGCGGGAAGATCGTCGTGAATCAACGAATAGGTGTGGATCATCTCGAGCGAACATGCGGCGGGTAACAACTCGTGCTCCCCGGCTCCGAAGATTTCTCCTGTAGCGATAGTCAAGATCGGGCGCAGACGTTTTCCGCCGGCGAAGACGCTGTAACGCATCGCCTGATGAAGTATTGATGGCGTCTCAGATTCTGATGGAAGCAATCGATCAAGCCATTTGTCGACCAAAGCAGCTTTTTCTTTGAAGTATTCCGTGATGTTCACTTTCGACTCGGGGTTTAAAATGGAATTGAGTCATTAAGTTTAGCTTCTTCTTCGCTACTTTGATCTTGGCCAGTCATTCCTGCTGCTGTGGGGTTGGCAGTGGAATGCTGCGTTGATTTCTCAATCTCATCAACCTGATTATTTTTATTCACTTCAAAGGGAATGGCTTTGACCTCGCCACGCTCGCGGAGCAGTATTTCAACCTTGCGCTCCGCCTCTTCCAATTGCGACTGGCACTGGCGCGCGAGTCCGACACCCTCCTCAAATAGCTTAAGCGCTCGTTCGAGCGGCAAGTCACCTGATTCAAGCTGCGCAACTATTTTTTCAAGCGCAGAGAGAGATTCTTCAAAACCAGGCTCTCGTTCTTTTGTTGTCTTTGGCATAAAAGTTCATTTTGTTTGACAGGCAACCTCTCCGTCTTCAAATTGTAAAGTCAGGTTCTGCCCTTTATTTATAGACGTTGCACGAAAGACTAAATGTCCATTTTCATCTTTCACTAAAACATATCCTCGGCCAAGCACTGCCAGAGGCGAGAGCATATCCAGTTTGCTCGCTCTAACAGCCAGTCCGTTTTGCTTACGCTCGATCGATCTTTGAATTGCGCGTTTAATCCTTTGATCAACCGATTCAAGCCGCGCCGCTTTTACGGCCAGAGGCGAGCGGAAATCGATTGAATCGAGCCTTAGCAGCGAGCTGCCCAATCTCAATCGAGCAGATCGTAAATTTTCCTTGAGCGCATTCGCAGCACGAATTTCGAGTTCCCGTCGCATGGCAGCCAGGGAGAGCACCGAACTGGCAGTCTTTCCAAAACCGCGGCTTTCGACCAGATCACGCAACCGCGCTCGCCGACTGAGGAGGTAATAATTCATCACACGTCTGAGGTTCGAGTGCAATTCATCGACGCGGGAGTTCAACTCGCCTGAATCAGGGGCTACCATCTCTGCGGCCGCCGAAGGTGTAGCCGCGCGCAGATCAGCGACAAAATCTGCAATTGTAAAATCTGTTTCGTGGCCGACGGCGCTAACAATAGGGATCTCCGACTCGTAGATGGCCCGTGCGACCTGCTCCTCATTGAAGGCCCAGAGGTCCTCCATCGATCCACCGCCACGACCGACGATGACGACGTCAATCTCATGGCCACGTTGTTTCGCGTGCTTATTAAGCAACCGAATCGCGTCAGCGATCTCGCGACCTGCGCCTGTCCCTTGAACTCTCACGGGCGCAATAATCACATCGATGCCCCGGTTGCGCCGTTCAAGTATTTGGAGGATATCGCGCAGTGCGGCGCCGACGGGTGATGTGACAATACCAACTCTGCGCGGCAACAAAGGCAGTTGACGCTTGCGGGTTTCATCGAAGAGGCCTTCAGCTGCGAGACGCTTGACCTGCTGCTCGAACGCAAGCTGTAAGGCGCCCACGCCGACAGGCTCCATCGTTTCGACGATGATCTGATATTCGCCGCGAGGCTCATAAACGCTCAACCGCCCGCGGACGCGAACTTCGAGTCCATTCTCCGGCTCAAAGCGCATCAACCGATTCCACTGCCTAAAATAGACCGCGCGCAGCTGTGATTCCGAATCTTTGAGCGTGAAGTACCAGTGGCCAGACTGATGGCGCTTGTAGTTTGAAATTTCACCTTGAATGTGAAGGGCGAAAAATTCGACCTCTAAAATGTCCTTGATACGCTCAGTCAGTTCGCTGACGGTGAGCACGTTTTTTTCAGCGAAGAGAGCTGCAAGCAATTTTGAGCTGGAATCATTCATATCGGCATATTGAGGAATGCGAATCATGGAAAATCAAAAGGCAAAAGTCAAAAGGCTCCGCTTTTTCTTTTGTTTCGCATTCTCTGGTATATTTACACCCGGACAAAAGGACTGGGAGATGTCTTATTTATCAATAATTATTCCGGCATATAACGAAGAGAATCGTATCGGCTTAACGCTCTTGGGGACGTTCGATTATCTGGACGCTCAAAACTACGACAGTGAAGTGATCGTAGTCAACGATGGTTCAAACGATAAAACGAACGAAAAAGTACGCGAGTTTGAAAGTCGTGCGGCTGGCAGGTTACGTCTGGTGGAAAATCCGGGCAATCGTGGCAAAGGCTATTCTGTTCGAAACGGAGTGCTGCAGGCGAGAGGGGAGTTTATTCTATTCTTCGACGCCGACCTTGCCACGCCTACGAGCGAAATAATAAAAGTTATCAGTCCAATCGCAGAGGATCGCTACGATGTTGTCTTCGGCTCGCGAGCGCTTGACAGAAGTTTGATCGGTATACATCAATCGGGGCTCCGCGAGACTATTGGACAAGCCGGCAATTTGATTCAATACTTATTCACCGGGCTCAAATTCAAGGACACGCAATGCGGTTTCAAGGCTTTTCGCCGGGAGGCGGCGCAGTCAATTTTTCCCCTGCAGCGGATTGATGGGTTCGGTTTCGACCCGGAAATTCTTTATCTCGCGCAGAAGCAGGGCTGGAGACTCCTCGAAACTCCTGTGCGATGGAATCACGTTGAAGGATCGAAGCTTAATCCAATCGGCTCACCCATCAAGGTGTTGTTTGAAGTAATGACAATTCGCTGGAATGATCTGACAGGGAAGTACGATTCAAACCCGGCGCCTACCAAAGCCCGATCTTATCAGTACCGCTCGCGCTAGTGATTTCGATTAGATGAGCAGACTCAACGTCAACATAGATCACATCGCCACTATCCGCCAGGCGCGGCGAACGAATGAACCGAACCCTGTCTCCGCGGCCGTAATCTGCGAACTCGCCGGCGCCGACGGAATTACAACTCATCTCCGCAGCGACCGTCGACACATTCAGGACTACGACCTGATCGCGCTCAAACAAGTAGTGATCACACATCTGAATGTTGAAATGGCCGCGACCGAAGAAATGGTTGAAATTGCACTCCGCGTCAAACCTGACGTTGTCACGCTTGTTCCTGAAAGACCGCAAGAGATTACCACCGAAGGCGGTCTCGATGTCATTTCTCACGAGGAAACGATTAAGAATGCAATTGATAAATTGCGAGACAGCGGGATTTTTGTCAGCCTCTTCATCGATCCTGACCTCAGGCAGATCAAAGCGGCATCAAAGCTCGGTTCATACCAGATCGAAATTTGCACGGCAAATTACGCGCGCCTGAATGAGAATCCTGGTGATCCGACGGTGCGTCGCACGAGAGAAATAGAAATCGAGATTGAAAGAATTCAAACTGCGGCACGTGCAGCTACACGAGAAGAACTCAAAGTAGCCGTTGGACACGGCCTCACTTATCGTAATGTGGGACCGATCGCCCTAATCCCGGAAGTCGAAGAATTCAACATTGGTCACAACATTATTGCGCGGGCCGCCCTGGTCGGTCTTGACCGCGCGGTTCGCGAGATGATCGTAGCCATTCGAACTTCATTCATATGAGGAGATCAGGAGAGAATACGAAACAAACGAAAATAACGAAACAAACGGTGAAGTCACTAAATTTTTTCGTTTGTTTCGTTATTTCCGTCTGTTTCGTATTCTCTCCTCAACAAAAGCAACAGAAGCAGGAAACCAAGCCAAAATTTGAGAAGGTCAGCTCATATCTCATCGTTGTCACAATCAGCGGGCTGAAAGCTGAAGACGTCAATGACAATGCTGCTAATCGACTTCGCATTCCGACACTTCAATCGCTGCGCACAAAGGGGGCTTATGCAGTCAGCGTTGAGAGCGTCTATCCATCGCTGATCAACCCGGCGCACGCAACCATCGCTAGTGGGGCTTTGCCGGCGGACCACGGTATCACTTCCGACTTCCCATTCAATGAACAATCAGGCTCGCAGTCAGAAGAGCCATATCGGCTGGCAAAAGAGATCAAGACCGATACTATCTGGGATGCTGCGAAACGAGGAGGGCTCGTCACCGCGGCTGTGGGTTACCCTCTAACGGCCGGCGCAACAATCGATTTCAATTTGCCAGTTGCTTTCGATGAGGGCCTGTCTGACGAAACCGAATCCGGGATCAGACAAATAATATCGAAACAATTCGTCAATCCGCCTGACCTTCTGGATAGGCTCACGCCGGAGATACTAAATAGTCCATTTGCAGCGAATAAAAAGCTCAAAGAGATCGCCGGGAACCAGAGAATAGATCATTGCATAGCGGTCGCTGCTGCCAACCTCATCGAGAAGCAACGTCCCAATCTACTCTTAATCAATTTCAATTCTTATGCGAAGTCGGTAAAGAAATATGGTGTTCAATCGCGAGAAGCAATTCTTGCGCTCGAATTCATTGACGACCTTCTCAAGAAAATAATTGACTCAACCGAGCGCGCGCAGTTAACAAATGAGTTGACAATATTTGTAGTTACCGACTTTGGGTCGATGAATATCGAACAGATATTCAACCCTAATGTCGTGCTTGCGAAGAAAGGCTTCTTGACGACTGGAGGTGAGGGGAGAATCACCTCATGGCGCGCCGTTGCGCAAACTTTCGGCGGCTCGGCTGCAATATTTGTCAGAGACAGACAGGACGAAAAAACGTCGCGTGAGGTTGAAAAAGTTTTTACTGAGCTTCACGAGAAGCCGGATAGCCCCATCTGGCGCGTTGTTTCTCGCCGAGAGGCTTCTCAGCTCGGTGCCGATCCTCGCGCGGTTCTTTATCTCGATGCGGCACCCTCGTATGCAATGTCATCACGTGCGACCGGGTCTACAATTTCCAAGACATCCGATCGCGCAGCCCACGGTTTTCTACCTTCTCGCTCAGAAATACGCGCAACGCTGATCATTTCAGGAAAAGGAATTAAAAACGGTGCGAAGATTGAATACGCCAGGTTGATCGATATAGCGCCAACCGCTGCAAGATTGCTTGGCCTGGAGATGCGCACAGCAAGAGGTAGAGTTTTTTATGAGGTAATTTCCCAATGAAAAGGATCAAGGTCAATGGAGCGGAGCTGGCTTACCGCGATGAAGGATCAGGAGAGCCGATTGTCTTTCTGCACGCCTTTCCTCTCAATCAAACACTGTGGGATGGGCAGCTTGCTGCTTTCGCCTCGGACTATCGAGTTATCACATTTGACTGGCGCGGATTCGGTCACAGCACACTCGGTGATCGTATTTTGACAATGGACGTCTTCGCCGACGATCTGACTGGGCTTTTGCAGGAATTATCTATTGAGCGTGCGATAATCTGCGGGCTCTCGATGGGTGGATACGCAGCATTTGCTTTTTACCGCAAAGCTCCCGAACGAGTTTCAGCCTTGATCCTGGCAGATACGCGATCGACTCCGGATAACGAGGAAGGGAAGCGTGGACGATTGGAGATGGCCGAGTTGGTCCGCAACAATGGCGCGCCGGCGCTGGTTGATATTATGATTCCGCGACTGTTCGGGGAAACAACTCTTCGAAATAATCCCCAGGTAGCTGAGCGAGTAAAAGCGATGATTGAATCGAGCCAGCCTGAAGGTGTCGCTCAAGCTCTGCTTGCTATGGCTGGCCGCGTTGACTCGACGGATATGTTACCACAAATCAGCTGTCCTACTTTGATCATTGTCGGGAATGAGGATAAGCTTACACCACCGGATGAGTCAGAAAAGATGAGTCAGGCAATCCCGGGCTCTATTCTTGAAATAATTCTCAATGCCGGCCATTTGACGAACATTGAGCAGCCGGAATCTTTCAATCGATCGGTATCAGATTTTTTGAGCAGTCGAAACTGATGACAGAAGGTCTCATGCAATATGTTTTGCCATCGTTGCGGTAATCAATTCCCTGATGGAAGCCAGTTCTGCAACCGCTGTGGCGCAAAGATGCGGACTGCCGAGGAGAGACTTCGCAAACCCGGCATCGCAGTACCACCTCCACGACCGGCTCGGCGTTACCCTATCATTGAAAGTCGTCCTGCTCCTAAACCAGTGGAAGAAGAAGAGCTGGACGATGACCAGTATTATGAACAGCAAGATGAGCGACCAAGGGGTCGTTTTAGTGACCGACGTGACAAACAAGGCGAGAAGGTCATTTTCCGTATCAACCAGGCTTTCTATCCGGCTGCGGTAGCATATCTCACCGCCATCGTTTGCTCGATTCTGGTTGCTGCCATTGTCGCTTTCCTGCAGGGGCCTTACTGGATAGTGTTGGGGTTTGCCGTTATTTTCTTCATACCCGCCATTATCCGGCATATGCAGCTCGTCAATACAATCTATATCCTTACCGACACCAAGATCGAAATCGAATCTGGTATATTTTCGAAGACCAGCCGCAATATTCCACTGCGTCATGTCCT
Organism: Acidobacteriota bacterium; assembly: GCA_022614735.1. Classification (GTDB taxonomy): domain Bacteria; phylum Acidobacteriota; class Blastocatellia; order RBC074; family RBC074; genus JAKEHZ01. Next base: position 12,006 of record JAKEHZ010000020.1, read on the forward strand.
GGATGTATTTGTCAGCGAGACTTTCAAAGAGAGACTGATAGGCATCGGTGATATCGTCATTGACACTGCGGCTACCGAAGCTAAAATGAAACTGGACAATATAAATAGCCCGCGCATGTACGCAGATATGATTCTGGACCAGTTACATCATTGGAAATGAGCAGAAACAGATGCACTATCTCGTTTTTGGCTGAGCATTCCACTGCTGCTTTCGAGCGGCGCGGCGACCCATCGGCACCAACGTTTTCAGGAGGGTTGCATTGCACATGCTCAACTTCAATACAGGCCTTCGCAAAATTTCCTTCTCCCTTCTTTCAATAGCCCTCGGCTCAAGTGTGTTACTGACTCCGCTTCCGGCCCTGTCTCAAAACCAGGAAGTTCAAAAAGGGGACATGAAAGTTACAGGAAGTGGTAAAAGCACCGTGGAGTTGCTTCCGGACAGCCTTGGAGAAAAATGGCGAGCAACTGGACCGCCACGCGCCTTGAATTCGGCAGAATGGATCATCCTGCCGGATGCTGACGTTTATGGAGAGTATGGATTGCAGAGGCTGATCAGTCGAATCTATAGCGATGGCACAACGAAAGCGTCAATTGAAATATTTGAGATGAGCTATGCATCCGGCGCTTTTGGCCTGTTTACATTCAATCGAAATTCGCTTTCGTCTAATCGCCAGGAGTTTCATGCCGGACGTTACCTTGTCAGCATTGCCGGCGAACGGAACGACAAGCCAATCGATCCAATTTTGATTGAGTCATTGAAGAAACAGTTTGCCAGCGAATTGGGCCAGCTTCCTTTTCTCCCTTCTCACCTGCCGGAACAGCATAAGATTGCTGGTAGTGAAAAATATTTGATTGGTTCTGCCTCCCTGGCTCGAGTAAAAGGGTTCAGCGATTTGAAGGATGTCATCAATTTTGAAGGCGGTGTGGAAGCCATCACAGCCGATTATCAAAACGGTATCGGCAGGATGAGTTTGATCATCGTCGAATATCACACTCCACAGACAGCTACTGAGGGTCTCCTCAGAGCCTCAAGATATTTCGAATCCCTGAGTCCCAGCGAAAAGGAGAGACGCATTTTCAAACGTGTTGGAAATTACGTCGTTCAAGCAATCAACGTTAACGATCATCGGGAGGCTGCAGGGATCGTCAACCAGATCAAATATAACCCTAAAGTCTACTGGGAAGGACAGAAGCTTAGCGACATCCCAATCGCTTTCCGTCCACCCGATCCTGCAGCAGTCGAGGAAGCCACTAAAACAATGAAAATCCTGATTAGATCCTTCTACTGGATTGGCGCGATGTTGAGTGTCTCAATTCTGCTTGGTATGGTCGCCGGCGGATTTTACTTCTATTGGAGACGTTATCGCAGACGCAAACTCGGACTTGAGGATATTTTCAGCGATGCCGGCGGCTCTGTCAGGTTGAATTTGAATGCGTATCTTCTGCCGCCAGGAGAATCTTCTGTCAAACAGATTGGAGATGGAAAACAGTAGAAGAGAGAATACGAAACAAACGAAAATAACGAAACAAACGAAAAATTTTATGCCTTTTCGTTTGTTTCGTTATTTTCGTATTCTCTCTTCTTTTTCCTTAAGAATTTACCAATTGAAAGCTATTTGGATTTGATCAAAAAAATCTGGCGGCCATAGCAGAGAACCCACCCCAGACTCACTATGACCGCCACTATCAGGAGGTTCACCCGTGACCTTATTAACGAATAAACTCGTTAATTGTTCCGTAAACCTTCCCATTAAATACAGTTAAGAAAACAAAGAAGTAAGCTCATACTCTCATCGGCATGACGATATATCGGAAGTCATATTCAGCCTCATTCCTCTCCTTTATCTGAGCTTGCGAATTCCCATCTTTAAATTCAAAAGCCACCTCGTCACTCTGAATCACGCTGAAGAAATCAAGCAGATATTGTGCATTGAAGCCAGCGGTGATCGACGGTCCTGTGTATTCAACAGGCAACACCTCTCCAGCCTCACCGACTTCAGCTGCCTGGGAAGTGATGTTTATTTGCCCATCTCCGAGTTCGAATTTTATTGAGTGTGACCTTTCATCGGCCATCAGAGCCACTCTCTTAATAGCTGATGAGATTCGATCACTCTCTATCACGACACTGTTGTCGTTCTCCTTCGGTAAGACAAGTTGATAGTTTGGGAACTGTCCGCTAAGAGTGCGAGACGTGAGAAGTCTTCTACCAACTCTGAAGAAAAGATGGTTTTCATCATAACCGAATTCGATCGCTTCATCCGTTTCCGCGCTCAATCTGCCCAGTTCTGCGAGTGTCTTTTTTGGGATCAGAACATCGAGGTTGCTTCGACCTAAATCGGATTGTTTTTCGATGAAAGACAGTCGATGACCATCTGTCGCAACCATTCTGATAGTTTTCTCCGTAAGTTCGAATTTGGCGCCGTTCAGCGCATAGCGTGATTCTTCGTTGGTAATAGCGAAGATTGTGCGGCTGATAAACGTTTTCAGAAGTTCAGCGGGTATCCCAATGAAGGGACCAGTAAATTCCTTTATCTCCGGGAAATTGTCTATCGCCAGACCTGGCATCTTAAACCTGGATCTCTCACAGATTATATTTACCTGGTCATTCTCAACACGTTTGATCTCAATTTCTGCTTCCGGTAAAGCCCTCACGATCTCAAAGAGCTTTTTGGCCTGGATACAATTTGAACCATCCTTCAAGACCTCAGCTTCACACCAGGTAGAAATTGAGACATCCAGGTCCGTGCCTTTGATACACAACGCTCCATCTTTTGTCTCAAGAAGCAAGTTCGATAGGATCGGTATCGTGCTCTTTTTCTCAACTACGCCCTGAATTAAGTTTAACTCTTTCAGAAAAGCCGCTTTACTTACCCTCAAATGCATTTTGTCTTCCCTCTCGGTCTATTTTACTAATTAAACTAATTAATTACTCTCAATTAATTTCTAGTAGTAGTAGTAGTAGCTGTGGGAAAGTCGTAAGAAATCGATAACCGCTGGAATTTCAATTATTAACAGTCTCATATTGCTGTGGAAAATAGTGTGAATATCGTATTTGAAGGAACAGAAAATGTGGAAAATTCCCAGCTAAATTAAGTTTTCCACGGATATCCACAGACCGTTGGAAGGTTGGCTGTGGAAAAATCAGATAAGTCTATTTGCAGCTGCTAATTAGGCTGTTGATAAGTCTGTGGAAATGACCTTTTTGTTCGTATAAAGCCGTAATTTTATTGATACTGTGAAGAACAGTCGTATGGTGTTTGCCTCCGAACTCGCGGCCGATTTCTGGAAGACTGGCCTTAGTCAACGTCTTGCAGAGATACATTGCGACCTGGCGTGGAAGTGCAATGCTTCTCGTATTAGATTTTGATTTCAAGTCAGCCACCCGCAAATTGTAGTACTCAGCAACGACTTTCTGTATAACTTCGATCGTTATTGCTCGTTCCTCCTCTTCAACGAGATTCTTCAGTGCTTCCTGAGCCAGTGAGATGTTGATTGGTTCGCCCCGTAATGATGAGAGGGCTGTAAGTCTGACAAGAGAACCTTCGAGTTCTCGGATATTGGATTTGATCTTATTAGCGATGAAGAGCGCTACGTTATCCGGCAGATTTAGTTTCTCAGTCTCCGCTTTCTTGCGAAGGATCGCAACTTTGGTCTCCAGGTCGGGGGGTTGGATGTCCGCAATCAACCCCCACTCAAATCTTGAATGGAGGCGTTCTTCAAGCGTAGGTATCTCTCTTGGTGGGCAATCTGACGAGATGACGATCTGTTTTTGGCCTTCATAGAGCGCATTGAAAGTGTGAAAGAACTCTTCCTGAGTTCTTTCTTTGCCGGCCATGAACTGTATGTCGTCAATCAGAAGGACGTCAATTGAGCGGTACTTCTCGCGAAAGGTCATTGTCTGATCGTACCTGATGGCGTTGATCAGTTCGTTCATAAATTTTTCCGCAGAGATGTAACAGAGTCTGAGGTGACGATTTTGCTCTTTCACGCGCTGTCCGATGGCGCACATCAAGTGTGTCTTGCCGAGTCCGACACCTCCGTATATATAAAGAGGATTGTAGGTCTTCGAAGGAGCTTCGGCCACAGCCAACGATGCCGCGTGCGCAAATTGATTACAGGATCCAACAACAAATGTTTGGAAGGAGTATTTCAGATTGAGCGGTAACTCTGATGGTTCTGAATCGACAAAATGCGATTTTGGTATCTGTCTTTCGTTGAAAAGATTTTCACTGCTGGTTGAGGGAATGGAGCTGGGATCTTTTCCCGAATCGCCCAGTGTAGATGAGTCCGTTTTTTGGCTTGATGATCTTTCCTGCGGCTCAATTATTGAGGTTACTTCGAACTTGATTGATCGTCCTGCGAGATCAGTCTCCTCCAGAGATTCCTCCAAAACCTCACGATAGTTGTTGAGTATCCAATCTTCAAAGACACGGTCCGGCACTAACAGCCGGATGGTATCGTGATCGCTATCTAAGAAGTTTATTGGTTTAAACCATGTTGTGAAACTTTCGTGATTAACTCTCTTTTCTACTGCCGAGAGCACGGAATCCCAGAGATTGGCCTCACTCATAAAGCACCATATCTGGCTCGTATTAACAATCGACAAGCCAAATTTTATTAATCCGCCTATAAAACAGCAGATTTTAAAGACAGAAAAGAGTCCCTAGCAGGAAAAGTATCTTCCCAGGCTTTTCCAGACACACAAGTATGCTGTTGATTAAATATGGCAGTAGTAAAGTATTGTAATTTCAGCGGCTTAGCTCACCTGAGACTACTGTCATCAAGGTGACGAAGGCTACCACATCGATTCTTTGATTGCAAGATGAAGGCCTGATAATAAGCGCGAAATTACGATACTCAATACAATATTTTTTGGATTTTCAGTATCGTGGCCTAATATTGGCGGCATCATGTGATTGCATTTAATTTTCAAGAGCAAACTGGAGAGATCAGAATGGCTCAATTAAACGAACTGGACTGGCTTGACGCGACAGCAGAGGCCGAGTTGGTTAGAAAGAAAGAAATAAAGCCAATCGAGCTTGTTGAGGCTGCTGTAGAACGCATCGAGCGTGTCAATCCGCAACTCAATGCTGTTATTACGAGGATGTATGACGAAGCGCGCCAGACAGCGACGGGGGAATTACAGGATGGGACATTCACCGGAGTTCCCTTCCTTCTAAAAGACCTGCAGGCCGCCTATCAGGGTGTGCGAATGACGTCGAGCTCGGAGTACATGCGCGACTTTGTGCCGAATCTGGATAGCGAGTTGGTCAAACGTTACAAGCGTGCGGGCCTGATTGTGATTGGCAAAACAAATACACCGGAATTGGGAATTCTGCCGACGACAGAGCCAAAGCTTTTTGGTCCGACGCTCAACCCATGGGATACGACACGTATGACAGGCGGATCAAGTGGAGGATCAGCGGCGGCTGTGGCCGCGGGTATGGTTGCGATGGCCCACGCCAACGATGGTGGCGGTTCAATTCGCATTCCAGCCTCCTGTTGTGGCGTGTTTGGATTGAAGCCGACGCGCGCGAGAAATCCGCTCGGTCCCCATTTCGGTGATCTCTTCAGCGGGCTGATTGCTGAGCACGCAGTGACACGGTCGGTACGCGACAGCGCTGCATTGCTCGATGCGACTTCAGGCCCGGAGCTCGGTGATCCCTATTGCGCTCCGCCACCTGCACGCCCGTTCATTCAAGAGGTAGGGGCTGATCCGGGCAAACTTCGCATTGCTTTCACCACGACCGCGCCGACAGGAGTGCCAATTCACCCTGATTGCGTGTCCGCCGTCCATGAGGCCGCGAAGCTCTGTGCAGGCCTGGGTCACGAGGTTGAAGAAGCTGCGCCGCAGCTCAACGGAGAGATGTTGGTTAATGCTTTTATGACGATCTGGTCGGCGGGCAATGCATGGTTGGTTGACAGCATGTCATTTGCCCTCGGGAAGAAGCCCACCAGGGAAAATTTCGAGCCCGGAACGTGGGTATTAATTGAGATGGGACGAGCGCAAAGTGCGCCTGCATATTTGCTCGCAGTGCAAACAATTCAGGTCTTCACTCGCCGCATCGCGCAGTTCATGGAAAAGTACGATGTATTGTTGACGCCGACGCTGGCCGAACCACCATTGCCGCTCGGAAGTTTTGATTCGACAGCGGAGGACCCACTGGCAGGAATGCGCCGCGCCGGTCTGTTCGTTCCGTTCACTCCACTTTGCAATGGGACAGGGCAGCCGGCAATGTCGGTGCCGCTTTTTTGGAACGCAGAAGGATTGCCGGTTGGTACGCATTTCGTCGGGCGCTTCGGTGATGAGGCGACGCTGTTCAGGCTGGCAGCGCAACTTGAAGCAGCGAGGCCATGGATGAATCGTCGGCCTCCGATTTAGGAAGCCGAAACTACCAGACAGTTTCAACACAAAGGATCAAAGAGTCAAAGGGTCAAAGCCGAATTACACAGAATAGAGGTCGAGAAAAAATGCAGGATCGGAAACAAAAGGCGAAAGTCGCACCATATGGCTCCTGGAAATCGCCGATCACTTCGGACTTGATTGTTTCAGGTACTATCGGATTGGGACAGATTGCGATTGACGGTGAAGATGTCTACTGGGTCGAAACCAGACCTACCGAGAAAGGCCGGTACGTCATCGTCAAACGAACACCGGATGGAAAGACGACTGATATCACGCCGATGCCTTTCAATGCTCGCACTCGTGTTCACGAATACGGCGGTGGAAGTTACGCAGTTATCAACGGCACGGTTTACTTCTCGAATTTCACGGATCAGAGGTTGTATCGACAAGATGCGGACAGTAGACCGCGAGCAATCACTCCTGAAACGGATTTGCGTTATGCGGATGGCGTAATTGACAAGGTCCGCAATCGAATGATTTGTATCCGCGAAGATCACACCGTTGCGGGGCAAGAAGCCATTACTATGATCGTCGGCATTGATCTCGACGGTGAGATTGATCAGACAGTGCTTGTCAGTGGTAACGACTTTTACTCATCACCCCGGTTGAGCCCTGACGGTTCGCATCTGGCCTGGCTTGCGTGGAATCATCCGAATATGCCCTGGGATGGTTCGGAGCTATGGGTGGCCGAGGTCATGAAAGATGGTTCGCTCGCAAACAAAACGCTCGTCGCCGGCGGAGCTGAGGAATCGATATTTCAGCCGGAATGGTCGCCAGATGGTGTCCTGCATTTCATTTCGGATCGGACTGGTTGGTGGAATCTCTATCGCTTGCGCGAGGGTAAGATTGGGGCGTTGTGCGAAATGAAAGCCGAGTTCGGTCTGCCGCAGTGGGTCTTCGGAATGTCGACTTATGCTTTCGAATCAGCTAATCAAATAGTTTGTGCTTACATCGAGCAGGGCTTCTCGCGTTTGGCAATCCTCGACACATCGACAGGCAAGCTGGAGACTATCGAATCACCTTACATGCGGATCGAAGGCATAAGAGTGAAGTCCGGCAGTGCTCTTTTCATCGCAGGCTCACCGGCCGAATCAACCAGTATTGTCAGCTTCGATCTAACTACGAGGAATTTTGAGAATGTAAGGCGTTCGAGCGATCTGAATATTGAGACGGACTATATCTCTATTCCGCAGAGTATCGAGTTCCCTACCGAAAATGGGCTGACCGCTCATGCTATCTTTTATCCCGCGGCCAATCGCGATTTCGCGGCGCCTGATGGTGAACTGCCGCCGCTCCTGGTGATGAGCCACGGCGGGCCGACATCTGCTGCAAGTCCAACGTTCAAACTCAGCATTCAATACTGGACGAGTCGCGGCATTGCTGTTCTGGATGTGAATTATGGCGGAAGCACAGGCTACGGGCGCGAGTATCGCGAGCGTCTCAGAGGCAATTGGGGAGTCGTGGATGTCGACGATTGCATAAACGGCGCAAAATATCTGGCCGAGCGCGGTGAGGTAGACGGCAATCGTCTGGCTATCACTGGCGGTAGCGCGGGTGGATATACCACGCTCTGCGCGCTAACCTTTCGAGATGTCTTTAAAGCCGGGGCCAGCCATTACGGTGTGAGCGATCTCGAAGCGCTGGAGGTTGACACGCATAAGTTTGAGTCTCGTTATACGCACAGTCTGGTTGCGCCTTACCCGGAGCGTGCTGATCTTTACCGAGAACGTTCACCAATTCATTTCACAGATCGGCTCAGGGCTCCAGTCATCTTTTTTCAGGGCCTGGAAGATAAGATAGTGCCGCCGAATCAAGCCGAGATGATGGTGGAAGCGCTGAGCGCGAAAAAATTGCCGGTAGCTTATGTCACGTTTGAAGGAGAGCAACACGGATTTCGTCAGGCTGCCAATATCAAACGTGCGCTCGATGGTGAATTGTATTTTTATTCGCGAGTTTTCGGATACGAGCCGGCTGATGAGATTGAGCCGGTCCCGATTGAGAATTTGTAATTCGGTAATATTCAACCGCCAAGACGCCAAGAACGCCAAGAGAAAAAAGATACTGATCTCTCTTGGCGTTCTTGGCGTCTTGGCGGTTGAATATTACCGAATTAGTAATACCCCCTGTCCATTGTTGAAGATACCTGCAACGCACCCCGTCATCAATGTGGCGAGTGTTGCTGCCAGCAGCGCGCGCAACCCCAGACTCGCCAGATCGTCGCGTCGCGAGGGAGCGAGAGCTGCCGTCCCTCCGACGAAAATCGCCATAGAAGCAAAGTGAGCAAAACCGCATAAAGCATAGCTCAAAATCACCACCGTTCGCGGATCGGTCAATTGCCCGGTCGATATCATCTGGGCCATATCTTGATAGGACACGACCTCGGTTAAGATCACACGTTCGCCCAACAATCGCGATGCTTCCGCAATGTCGGCCCTGGCAATTCCGAGCAGAGCAGCAAAAGGATAGAAAAACCATCCCAGGATTTTGACCAGTGAAACCGGCTCCGACAATCCGAACCATTTACTCGGCAAACCGAGAAATTTATCGAGGAGCGAGACTAATCCAAGCACAGCGATCAATAACGCGGTGATTCCGGCCGCGAGTCTCAGGCCATCCATTGCACCAGTGATAATTGCGCTCATCAAATTGCGCGCGCGTGTTTCCGGCGCTTCCGGAGGAATTGTTGAAAGCGTTTCAGGTGTTTCGGTCTCCGGCAGCAGGAGTTTTGTCATCACTACGATTGCAGGGATCGAAAGTAATGAAGCCGAGATCAAATGTCCTGCAATTTGTGGAAAATATCTGTTCAGGAAAGCGACGTAGATGCCAAGCGTTGTAGAGGCTACGGTGGCCATACCGGCGCCAAGAACAGTGAGCAATTCAGAGCGCGTCATTTTTTCAAGGTAAGGTCGGATGACCAATGCGGACTCTACGCCGACGAAGATGTTCGCGGCGCCGCATAATGATTCGGCGCCGCTGATGCCCATGGTGCGATGAAAAATCTTGGCGAAGAAACGGACCACAATCTGAAGCACACGCAGGTGATAGAGTGCGGCAGTGAAGGCCGAGAAAAAGATCGCCACCGGCAAGGCCTGAATAGCCAGCACGAAACCAATCGATCCTTGCTCACCCGGCGCGGCTGCCAATGGCCCGAATAGAAATACAGAGCCGCTCTTCGATACTTGCAACAGCGCATTTACGGCGTCGTTGAGCCAGAGAAAGATGCGTTGTGAGATGGGCAAGCGAAAGATCAGAAGTCCAATTGCGAGTTGCAATCCCATCCCCCAGGCGATTGTCTTCCATTGCACTTTTCGGCGCTCGGAAGAAAACACCCACGCGACGGCTGCAAAGACGAAAAACCCCACGGCGGAGAGTAAATGAAGAATCATCGGGTCCCCTCAAAATGGTTGTTGAAGAGGCTGGAGACTGGAGGCTGGAGGCTGGAGATGATGGCACGATGAACCCTTTTCACCTCCTTGCCCTTTCACCCATACACCCCAGCCTCCAGCCACCAGTCCCCAGCCTCTTTTTCGTTTGTTACTTATTCTCCTCTTTCTTGCATTGTTGCTGATGTGTGTGGGAAGCTAACGCATCAACAATAACGAGGCAAAACGGAAGTGATTCTAAAAGTCTTCACCGACAAAATCCAATTGAGCGAAGCCGCGGCCTCAAAGGCTGCCGGCGCAATACAACGCGCAATAGCAGAGCGCGGGAACGCGCGCATCATAGCTGCAACAGGCGCTTCACAATTCGAGTTTCTGAAGGCTCTGATCCAGAGACGCTATGTCGATTGGAAACGCGTTGAAATGTTTCATCTGGATGAATACGTCGGTCTCCCGGCCTCGCATCCGGCAAGCTTCCGCCAATATCTGCTCGAGCGGTTTATTAAACCGGCGGGAATCGAAAAGTATCACTTGCTCGATGGTGAAGCCGACCCGATTGAAGTCTGTCGCAGCGCCGGAGAATTGCTGGCGGCAGCACCGATTGACATTGCTTTCGTCGGCATTGGTGAAAACGGCCATCTGGCGTTTAACGATCCGCCGGCAGATTTCATGACTGAAGAGCCTTATATCGTTGTCACTCTTGACGAAGCTTGCCGCCAACAGCAAGTTGGTGAGGGCTGGTTTGCAACTCTGGATGAAGTACCAAAGCAGGCGATCTCGATGACTGTCAAACAAATTCTCAAGGCGCGTGAGATCATCTGCATCGTACCCGACGCGCGTAAAGCGCAGGCAGTCAAGGATTGTTTTGAAAATGAGATCAGCCCGCAGTTCCCTGCCTCGATTTTGCGTATGCACGACAACACGACGGTTTATCTCGACGCAGAGAGCGCATCGCTGTTGCGAGCAGATTTGCTTTCAGGATCGAGATGACAGTGGTTTCTCCGTCTCGCTAGAGCCTGTTATTAACTTTGGGTTCGGCTCTTTGAAAACGACGCTTTCCCTAGCCCAGCCGTTCACAGCTGGGTCGGGGTCATGGAAAACATCGGAGGGCGTTTCAACGTCCTTCCTCATTCGGCTTTAGCCAAACTTGTGGCTGAAGCCTGCTGATAAGCCCGGTGAACCGGGCTTAGGGATTATGTGTCTCGCTACCCAGCCGTGAACGGCTGGGC
>JAKEHZ010000159.1 GCA_022614735.1 Acidobacteriota bacterium
GACGCATCCAGGCCTTACATCTTTCGCCCTTCAGTTGTCGTTCAACAGCTTTGTTCATACATTAAGCAGACGAGACTCGGCGAGATTGACCCCGGAAACGCGTATGAGCTTTTCATATCGCCGGAAGGCACGCCGCTCATTCCGAGGACGCATTACGATCAGATCATCGAGCACCTCCTGGTCAAACAGTTCTTCGTCGCCGTACAGGAGAACGTATTGAAGCCCGGCCCCGCGTGGCAGGAACTTTTCGAGCAGCGCGCGATCTACACCAACCTCCTCGATCCCAGGCGCAGCACCGTCGAGGTCGTTGCCGAAGAGACTGGCCGCAAAATGGGCGAGATCGATCGCACTGTTCTACCGGGAGTAGATTTCCTGTTCGGCGGAGAGGCGCGCCAGGCCACGCGGATGGTCGGGCGAAAGCTGATAGTACGCACGCCGGACACAGAAACAGCGGCCCAGGCCCCCCGCCTGTTCACCCCCTGGAGGCCTTTATCACCCGCCCTGACGCAGGCAGTCGCTGACGAACTCGGCGTCCCGCGCGCCTCTGACCCATCGCATCTGGCGATGGTTATCGAGAGCGACGATGAAGATGAAAGCGCCCTTCCCGGGGCGCCAATGACCTGGCTCTTTCATTGCGGGGGCGACGCCTATGGCCTGATCCTCGGCGATCTGCTCGAAAGCCTTTATCGCGTCCGCGTGGAGGATTGCAACAATATTTACGTGGTCATGAAAGGCACAATTCCGACGCAGTTTTTTGTATTCACGATTGAGCAGGTGCGCGCGCGATTGCGCCAGCGCTGGAGGCAGATGGAGAGCTGGTACAATCTGGGACGCTTTCAAAACGCGCTTCCGCTGGATGTACGCAGGGCCAGTGTCATCGAGTCGTTCGACGTGGCCGGATTTATGCGCGCTTTCAACGGTCGCAGAGTGACGGTTGGGGAGAATTCGAAACAAACGAAAGAAGAGTAGGGACTGGAGGCTGGGGGCTGGGGGCTGGGTGTGATGGCGTCATCAACTCTTATCACTTACTCACCCTTTCAACCGTACACCCCAGCCTCCAGCCTCCAGCCCCCAGCCTCCAGCCTCCTTTTTGAGCTGTTTGTAAGTGTTGAGCAGTAAGCGTTTTTAGCGCTAAATATTTGCAGCCAAAGTGATTATCCTGTGTTAAAATATCTCCATGTACCTCCACCGCATCGACGTGACTGACTTCCGCAACCTCACTGGCGAAGTCGAGTTTTCTTCGGGCCTCAATGTCATTTATGGTGCGAATGCACAGGGTAAGAGCAATTGGATCGAAGCCATCTATCTGCTCGCCACAACCAAATCTTTCCGCACCGCACATCCGCGCGAAGTAATAAACCACGGCGCAAAAGAAGCCATCCTGCGCGGCACGGTTGTGCGCGGGAATCTGACCAAAGACCTGCAATTACTCATCACCGAAACGACAAAGCAAACTTTCGTTAACGGCAAGCGTGATGTCGTCACTCGGTATCTCGGCAATCTCGATGCGATTGCATTTAACGCCGATGAGATTGAGGTGGTGCGCGGCGCCCCGGAAGCCAGAAGAAGGTTTCTAGATCGTGGTGTTTTCGGGATCTTACCTTCATATCTTGGCACACTTGCGGAATATAACCGCGTGCTGAAGCAGAAAAACGCTCTGCTGCGTGAGGCCTCGGATGCGGATGATCCGGCAAAGTATTTCGATCTGATTCAACCCTGGAACGATCAACTGATTGAGCTCGGCAAGGAGATTCATACTGCAAGGACGAATTACGTTGAGCGATTGCGCGCAAACCTCAAGCCTCAGCTGTTTCAAACCGAAGAGATCACGATTCGCTACAGGTCTTCGCTCGAAGGGAGAGGCGATCTGGATGGTTACGCCGACCTCTTGCGAGAGCGTCTAAATCTCAGGATAAAGAACGAGATTGCGGTTGGGTATTCGCTTGTCGGCCCGCACCGGGATGACCTGGAAATCCGCTTTGATGGTTATGAAATAGCCCGTTTCGGGAGTTCGGGTCAGCAGCGCAGCGCCCTGCTGATTCTTGATCTGGCGCAGATGAGCGTGTACCATGGGAGCTTTGAGGAATACCCGATCTTCTTGATAGATGACCTTGATGCCGAACTGGACCGCTCGCGGATTGAGATTCTGCTCACCTACCTCGAAGGCAAGGCGCAGACCATCATCTCGACCTCCAAACGTTCAATTGCCGACCGCTATCGTCATCGCGCTTCGACATTTTTAGTGCAGTCCGGACGTGTAATCGAAGATCAAATTTTGTCCAATGACGAGTCTTTGGAGGTAAAAGAAGGAGTTGTGTAGCCATCTGAAAGTTGAGATTTGAGATTTGAAATTTGAAATTTGAGACTTGTAAGTTATTGCCCCAAAACATCAGAAAAAATACTCATGAAGCCAAAAGAGAAAAAGCAGGATAGAGAAGAAATGGCAAAAGGAAAAAATGGAAATGGAAATAACGGCGATGATAGATACGGCGCCGAAGCAATCACCGTGCTTGAAGGGCGCGAAGCCGTGCGTAAGCGCCCGGCGATGTACATCGGATCAACGGGTGATTTGGGATTACATCACCTTGTTTATGAAATTGTAGACAACAGCGTCGACGAAGCTTTAGCGGGTTTCTGCGACAAGGTTGAGGTCTCTATCCATCTGGATAACTCGGTGACCGTTGAAGACAACGGACGCGGCATACCTGTTGATATTCATCGGCAAGAGAAGCGCCCGGCGGCGGAGGTCGTGATGACCGTGCTGCATGCGGGCGGAAAATTTGACACCAATTCCTATAAAGTATCGGGCGGTTTGCATGGTGTCGGCGCTTCGGTCGTCAATTTTCTATCGGAATGGTTACGGATGGAGATTCGCCGTGATGGTGGCGTTTACGAGCAGGAATACAAACGCGGAATTCCTGCTGCGCAGCTGAAAAAAACCGGCACATCGAAACGCCGCGGCACAAAGATCACTTTCAAACCCGATCCTGAAATCTTCACGACGGCGGATTTCAGCTTCGATCGTCTCTCAGAGCGGTTGCGCGAAAAAGCGTTCCTCAACAAAGGGATCAAAATCACCATTACCGATGAACGCGAGGAGGCAGAGAAGAAGCATGAATTCTACTACGAGGGCGGGATTGCAGAATTCGTCAAACACCTCAACAAGAACAAGAATGTTTTGCACTCCAAGCCGCTCTACTTTGAGAACCAGACGGACGAAGAAGACAACCTGACCATTGAAATCGCGTTGCAATACAACGACGGTTACGACGAAAAAGTATTTTCATTTGCCAATAACATCAATACGGTTGACGGTGGCACCCATTTGTCAGGCTTCCGCACTGCGTTGTCGAAAGCGATTAACAAGTATGCGCAGTCTTCGGGCCTGATCAAAGATTTCAAAGGGCAGCTGACTGGCGATGATGTGCGTGAAGGTCTTGTCGCCGTGATTGCCATCAAGCTCCCGCAGCCGCAGTTCGAAGGCCAGACGAAGGGCAAGCTCAACTCTGATGTTCAAGGGCCTGTCACATCATTCCTTTACGACAAGCTCAACTCGTTTTTTGAAGAGCACCCGCCGGTCGCAAAACAGATCGTCACTAAAGCTGTCGAAGCTGCGCGCGCACGCGAGGCCGCGCGTAAGGCGCGCGAGATCGTTCGCAAAGGCGCCCTCAACTCGATGAACCTGCCGGGCAAGCTGGCCGATTGTTCGGAGAAAGACCCGACCTTGTGCGAGCTTTTCATCGTCGAGGGCGACAGCGCAGGCGGTAGCTGCAAAATGGGACGTGATCGCCGGACGCAAGCAGTCTTGCCGCTGAAAGGCAAAATCCTCAACGTCGAGAAATCACGCTTTGACAAAATGCTCTCGCATAGCGAGATCAAGGCCTTAATCACGGCGCTCGGGACCGGCATTGGCAAGGATGATTTCGACATTGGAAAGCTTCGTTACCATAAAATCATCTTAATGTGCGATGCTGACGTTGATGGTAGCCACATCCGCACACTGCTCCTGACTTTCTTCTACCGTCAGATGCCGCAACTTCTGGAGCACAAGGTCGAGCACAAGAACGAAAATGGCGCGCCCGAAGACGAGCTCAGAAGCTACATTTACATCGCGCAGCCGCCACTCTATAAGGTCAAGAAGGGCAAGACCGAGCGGTACATCAAAGACGACCGTGAAATGAATCGTTTTCTGATGCGGAAAGCCACGGAAGAAGTCTCAGTCACGATCAAAAAGACAAGTGAGAAGATCGAAGGCAGAGACTTGACTTCGCTGCTCGAGAAACTGATGGAGTTCAACGGCTATTACAGCAAACTGGAACGCCGTCTGGTCGATCGCAAGATAGTCGACATAGTGCTTGAAGCTCTGAGCGGTCGCAAAGGGCTGATGCAGAAAGAAGGCCGGAAGCTGCACAACGTCTTCGCGGAGGAAAATTTACTGGGCAAGGTCGAGGTTGCGCTCTCCGATGCCGGTTTCAAGACCGACTTGACTTCAGACGAAGAGCATGGGCTCTCGGAGATCGAAGTCAAGAACGTTAACAACGGCGGCAGCATATTGATCGATTGGGAGCTGGCGACGCACGTCGAGTTCCAGCGCGCGGTTGAGCTTTACAAGTCGTTCGTCCAACTCAGCCAGCCGCCATTCGTGATCAAGGAGGGTAATTCTGAAACCGAGGTCGAATCGCGTGACGAATTATTTAATCACATCCTGGCCGCGGCGAAGAAGGACCTGCACATCCAACGCTACAAGGGGCTGGGCGAGATGAACCCGGAACAGCTTTGGGAAACGACCATGAATCCCGAGAAGCGCACGTTGTTGCAGGTCACGGTTGACGACGCGGTGGAGACCGATGAAATCTTCACCGTCCTCATGGGCGATCAGGTCGAACCGCGGAGGAAATTCATCGAAGACAATGCGCTCGACGTGAAGAATCTCGATATCTAGGTATAGTCTTCAAGAAAAAGAAAAACCGCCAGGAGGCCAAGGGCGCCAAGGGTTTCCGCCTTTCTTGGCCTCCTGGCGGTTTTTCTTTTCTTGAAGACTTATAGCATCTAACCCTAGATTCAAACGCTATGACTCGGAATTTCCATCCACTGTCTTATGTCGTGTCTTTGGCCGCGGCGGGTCGGGCATTGGGATGAAGCGCTCTTCAGTCATCACCCAATTCGTCAAAGATTTGAGCGCTGTTCGTAATACTTCCTCCGGCGCTTCAACCAGAAGCATACGAGATGTCTCATCGAATATGGTCGTTTCCGGCAATGAACGGATCATCTCGACATCCTCTTTTGGCTTAGCTCCCTGACCGCGATATCTCAGGATGTATCTGTTCATAGCCCCTAGCTTACCAGAACCATCCCCCTTCCTTCAAAGATCGGTCCGAAGCCGAACGATTTGGCAGCCTGTAGAATGACTTGCGCCATTGCGTCAGAACGCGCCTGATTGCGGCCCATTGACAGTATCGAAGCATGCTGTGTCGAAGCCAGCAGACGCGCTGCAACCCCTGTCATTGCGGGACATGCCATCGAGGTTCCACCGAGTACTGCGTAACCATCAGGGAAGGTCGAAATGATGCCAACTCCCGGACCCGTCAAATCGATTTCAGGGCCGATATTGGAAAATGACGCGATGAAATTCTTTTTGTCGGGTTTGCCGAACGGCGCAGCGACATCACCGCTGTCGGACGAATCCGCAGGAAAAGTCTCTTTACGCCCCATCGCCGAGACTGCGATCGCAAGCGAATCGGCCGCCGGAAAACCGACAGCGCTGCGGTCATCATTGCCCGCAGCGGCCAGCACGACGACACCTTGAGCGCGCGCTTCAGCGATCGCTTCAGAAGTAGCTTCATCCGGATCGGGGCCACTCAAGCTCATATTGATCAGATCACAGCCATCTGCGACTGCCCGGTCTATCGCTTTTGCTATGGCGAAATTGGAGGCTCCATGCTTGTTCTTTCCGAATACGCGATAGCTTCGCAACGTGACGCCAGGCGCAATACCTCGCACTCCGGCCGGCGCCAGTCCACGAGCAGCGATGATGCCGGCGACATGTGTGCCATGCCCATCACCGTTGTCGCCGAATTCGTTTTCGGGCTCACCTAAAACCGCATTGAATCCGCCGTCAATCACCAGATCGAGATGCGGGGCAATGCCGGTGTCGATCACTCCGACCTTTACTGAAGCTCCGGCTCCATCGCGCGCATCACCGTAAAAGAACCTTTTCGCATCCGTGAAATTCAGATCGATCGGCCTCAAGCTGAATTCCTTCCCGGAAGTCACAGTTATGTTCTTCTTGAGCAAACCCCAGAAACTCATGCGCGGAAAAACATAGAGCCGCTGCAGTTTTTTACTCGAACCTCCCAGCGAGAGACGGACTTCTCCATTTTTGTTAGTCGTGCCGTCTGCGCCTTCTCTGTTTTTGAAATCGGTAAAAGCGACGACATCGGCTCCGGCGATGGGCTTACCGTCGGCGCGCGAAACAATCTTGAGTGTGATCTTGACGCTAACACCGGAAGCCCGGCCGGGTTTGACAGGCAATTCGATAGGCGGGCGTGGCGCAAGAGCCGGAGTGAAAAAAACTACCGGCACGATACGCATCCCCGGCTGTTCAGCACGTAAATCGGAGATGTTTTCGGGCGCTATTTCGATGAGTTTTGCGCCGTCTTCATGGATCGAGTCGAGGACGCGCATCTTAACCCCTCGGCTTTCAGCTTTTTTTTCGCCACGACCTTTCGCGCCAGCGCCTGGTCCACCCACGACTCCCAAAGTAGAAACACGTCGCGCCGAGTTTCCTACCGCGGAGTCGAGCGAGATCAGGAACGAGGTTAGCTGTGGATTTGATGGCACAGAGCTGGTTGTCATTCCGCGCGGTGGGAGCAGAATGAATTGTTGAGGTTCGGAATTTGTTGGCATGAATTTTCGTCTCCTTTAAACGAAAAGAGAAAACGGGTCAACAAGAAAGGGCGGAAATAACGGGACAAACGGAAATTCTCCAGGATTTTTCCGTTTGTTCCGTTATTTCCGCCCTTTCTTGTTGACCCGTTTTCTCTTTTCGTTTGTTTCGTTATTTTCGCCAATTCTGGTTGCTTCGTATTCTTTCTTCATTAACTCTCGGTGTGTTCTTCTCCATCGTAGTGCCAGATAGCCGGTTCATCCTCAACCCTGGTCTCGATATGGACAGTACGGCCCCAGAGTTTGTGCACGTATTCAAGCACCTTGCGCGCATATCTCTGATCGAGCTCTGCGCCCTCGTAACGGTGATGAAGGTAAAGCTCGCGGTTACCATCGTAATCACCGTCAATAACCTCGATATAGGGGAAGCCGAAGTTGGTCATATTGGCGACCAATTGATCTCGTACGCGTTCCCATCGCTTCTCGGTTACAGTCCATTCCTCTTCATCGATCAGCTCGTAAACGAAGAGATCGAGCTCTTCGCACAATTCCTCGGTCAGGTAATTGCGGAGGAACGATACGTCATTATCGAGCTCGCGCACCTCCATTATCTTCGCCCAACCCTCGCCGGGTTTTCGCCCGAACTTCTCTTGCTCTTCTTTTGTCGGGTTGTCCCAGCGACGCTCGATGTCTTCGAGGATTTTATAACCGAGGTAGTAAGGATTGAGTTGATTGCGATGCGGTGAAACTACACCGGCATGCAACTCGGCGAACTCCAGATGCTCATGATCCGGCAGATCGAGCTCTCGCATGATTCTCGCATGGAGCAGTGAGGCAAATCCTTCATTCATTATCTTGGTCTGCATCTGCGGCACGAAGTAAAGCATCTCGTCGTGAATCATGCTCATAATGTCGCGTTGCCAGGGTTGCAGGACCGGGGAGTTTTGCATAATGAACCAGACCAGGTCCTTCTCAGGCTCCCTCTTCCGATCCTGCAGTTTTGCAGCTTCGGCCTTTTCAATCGCTTCGCGCTCCTGTGGTGACATCAAATCATCGTAAGGTCTGGCATTCGCTCTCCTCGACTCTTTTTCATCCTTTTCATCATCAATCCGGCGTTTCTTGATGAAAAAGTTCGGGTCGATATGCTCTTCGATTGAGAGCACCGAATCGAGAAAGTCTTCAACTACTTTTCGACCGTACTTGAACTCGTACTCGTTGATGCGGCGCGCGTGCGATGCCGCATCGTCAACCATTCGGCGATTGGTCTGCGAGAAATAGACGTTGTGTTTGAAGAAGTCTACGTGGCCCAGCACGTGCGCGATGACGAGCTTGTTTTGCAAGAGGGAGTTGGTTTCCAGTAAAAAGGCGTAAGCAGGATTTGAGTTGATCACAACCTCGTAGATCTTAGAGAGGCCGAAGTCATACATCGTCTTCATCTTGTAATAAGCCTTGCCGAACGTCCAATGTGAATAACGCCCGGGCAGAGCATACGAGCCGACTTCGTACATAACAGTTGCCGGCACGATTTCAAACCGTGTTGGAAAAGGGTCGAGGCCGAACTTACTGGTCGCAATCTCCCAGATCCTGTCCAGCGCTCTTTCGAGTTCTTTTACTTCTTTGTCCATAACTCCCTCAAACTTTCCGACGTCTTTTGCAGGCGTCTAATACAAATATAACACACCCATTGAAGACGAGCGATGACTCGACTTTTACGGGAGGCGGTGAGATTATCCATGATGATGTTCGACTACCCGAGGATGACAACTAAAGAGTTGATCGATCTGCTGTTCAACGAAGAAGACCGCGTAACGCGGCAACACATCGACGAGCTTGTGGGTCGAGGAGAAGAAGCTGCGGCGCCTTTACGCGAGATTTTGAAGAATGAGGATAACTGGTATGAAGGTCAGAATAGTGATTACTGGATATTGGTTCACGCGATAGTCATCCTCAGCGCGATGCGCGATGATCGTGCCTTTCCTATTCTAATCGAAATGGTTCCGCACGCATTCTTCTCAAATCACGACGATGTAGTTGAGGTTTTGCCCGCATCATTGGCACAGTTTGGTGAAGAAGCGATTGAGCCGTATATGAAATTCATCAGTGAGCATCGCGGGGCCTTCCACGACAATCCGGACTATTCATTCTGCCGGGAGGTCTTCTCAGCAGCGCTGACTCGTATCGGTCTCGAACACGAAACCAGACGTGCTCAAGTGACTGATTTCATCTGCGGAAAATTCACAGATCCTCAGGAAGACGACGTTGACTTTCTCTCTTACAGCGCCGGTCATCCTGTTGCGCTCGATAGAGAGCGGGGGATGAATGCGTTGCTCGCAGCTTCTGAGCGC
Source organism: Acidobacteriota bacterium (assembly GCA_022614735.1). Classification (GTDB taxonomy): domain Bacteria; phylum Acidobacteriota; class Blastocatellia; order RBC074; family RBC074; genus JAKEHZ01. Next base: position 9,231 of record JAKEHZ010000159.1, read on the forward strand.
GGCCGTATCAGCAAGGAGGCGACGGGAAAATTTAAAGACTTCGTCAAATCGCTCGACTATCCGAATGCGAGAGCCTACGGAGATCTGAGGTCCGACCTTTTCGAATTCTATCGTCCCGAAGAGATCAGAGAGAGACAACGTGAGAGAGCAGAAATGAGAGAAGAGAAGCTCTATTGGGGCGTCGGCGACAGGTCCGTGCCTGCTGGCTACGCTACCACTTTGGAGGGTAATATCGTCCGCGCAGAGAGAGTCGGCCGCAACGATCCGTGTCCATGTGGATCAGGCAAGAAATATAAAAAATGCTGTGGCGTGGCTAATTGATCGTTAATATGACATACTTTTTTATGCTTATCACCCGAAGCATCCGAATCCCCCTGCCGCTAACTCATCGTTCCTCATCGGTCTTCCCTGAGTGACAGCTTGTTGTTCGAGTTAATGCGCTTATGAGCCAGGAAACCCAAAGATTGGAGGAGTGGATATGAAGAGAGTCGAATTCTTAATGCTGAGCCTATCGCTGTTGGTCATTCTCGCCAGTGCCGTCCTCGCGCAAGATACACAGTCCGCGGATGAAAAAGAAAATTTCATCACGCGCACGACGTTGGCAGTCAGATATGTCGAGAATAAGAGGACTACTGTCAATATTACCGGCACCCCAGCTGCGCCGCGGATCACCGGCAAAGGTGAAGTTGTGTACAAAAAAAATGACGCGCGGATCAAGTTGAAAGTAGAAAACCTGGACAATCCGCAGATTTATGGACCGTTCTACACGACATATATTGTCTGGGCAGTTACGCCCGAAGGACAAGCGGAGAATTTGATCGAGCTGCTCGGCGGCTATATCGCTGAAGTTGAGGTCAAGACCGCCGCTCAGACATTCGGCTTCATCATCACAGCCGAACCACACAGCGCAGTAAAAGTACCGTCACAGAAAGTCGTTGCAGAGACTACGTTGCCAAAGAATGTGATCCTCGGTGTTCAGACCACACAGGCCGTATACAGCGCGGATAAAGGGGCTCTTTATGAAGTCTCGAGTGCCGACTCTGTGGTGTTGAAGCCGGATTACACAACGCCGCGTCTGATCCTGGGCGCGCGCCGATCGCTCGACATTGCCCGTCGGGCGGGGGCAAAGGAATATGCGAATGCAGAATATCAACAGGCACAGGGTATACTCGCGACGCTGGAACAGACCTTTCTGCGCAATTTAAAAAACGAGAACAGGTACAGCGGAATGTCGCGTGATGTAATGCGACTCAGTCAGGTTGCTCGTGATCTGGCCACTCAGCGCGAATATCAGGCCCGCATTGAGAACGAGCGGCAGGCGCGTCTGCGCAATCTGGAAGAGGCTCGGGTTCGGGCGGAACGCGCGCAGGCCGAGGCAGAACGTCTCAAAACCGAGGCTGAGAGAGCAAAAGCTGAGGCCGAGAGAGCGAAAGCGGAAGCTGAGCGTGCCGAACGCAGAGCCGCAGAAGAGAGCGCGCGCCGCGAACAGTCCAATCGCGATGCTGAGGCCGCGAAAGCCAGGGCTGAGACCGAGAGGGTCAGGGCTGAGGCCGAGCGCCTCACTGCTCAGAAGGCTCTTCAGGTAGCCGAAGATGCCAAGCGTGAACGAGACGCCGCTTTGCAGAAACTCTTCGTTTCACTTTCGGAGATTCTCGAAACGAAGCGAGAGACACGCGGCTTCATTGTCAATTTGGGAGATGTGCTCTTCGACACCGGCAGAGCGACGCTCAAACCGATCGCCCGCGAGAAGCTGAGCAAATTGGCAGGTATTCTGCTCGCCTATCCCGGCAATCTGACATTGGAGATCGAAGGGCACACCGATAGCGTCGGTTCGGATGTACTCAATAATAAACTCTCACAGAACCGCGCCGAATCTGTGCGGGATTACCTTGTGCAGTCGAGCGTCAAATCAGAGCGAATCAAATCCGTGCAAGGCTTTGGCAAGACCAAGCCGATTGCGACAAACGATACTGCTGCTGGCCGCCAGATGAATCGTCGCGTCGAGATCGTGATTGATGACCAGCAGCAAGCCAAGCAGCAGTAAATGATTGCGGATTGCGGATTGCGGATTGCGGATTTTGTTTAGTGAACGCAATTCACCACGGATTGACACGGATGCGACGGATTTTCACGGATTTTATCCGCGTTAATCCGTCGCATCCGTGTCAATCCGTGGTGAATTGCCACCATTATTGAGGCATTACCGCCGCAGACGCTTTTTATTTGACAGTTTTATGATCGAACATTAAAATCTACAGGTTTAGGCGTAAGTGTCCCCTAGATATTCCTCAGAGCAGAACAACTAATGCGACGTCAGGCGATCAATACCCTTGAATTTGACAAGCTCAGGGAAGTGCTCTTGCGACAAGTGCGCACTTCGCTGGGAGAGGTATTAGCTGAAGAGCTGAAGCTTTCAGATCGGGAAGATGAGATCGTTCACGAATTGCGGCGCACCAGTGAAGGTGTCATTTATCTGCGTGAAGGCACCGCGCTCGATATCCACGATCTGCCGGATCCGAGGCCGGCGCTCGGCAAATTGAACGTCGCCGATGTCAACCTCGAACCGTTCGAGATCCTCGATCTCTTGCGCTTGATTTCTGTGGCCATGGGGCTCCGCGAGACTTTCCACGGGGAAGCGGAAAAATTCCCGCTGATGCGTGAGATCACCGAAGCGATTCCGAACTTGCGAGCGCTTTACCAACGCCTGCGCGGCCGCATCTCGCCAAATGGCGAGATCGAAGATTTCGCCAGCCCCGAACTGCGTGAGGTGCGCTTCCAGATTTCAAAGTTGCGCGCGCAGATCCAACGCTCGCTGGAAAACATACTCAAACGTGCCGAAGATGAGCACGCGCTGCGAGATGATTTCATTACGATACGCAACGAGCGTTACGTCATCCCGATACGCAATGATAATCGCGGTGCGGTTGCAGGAGTTGTCCATGGGATGTCCTCTTCCGGCCAAACAGTCTTCGTCGAGCCGCTGGAAACAATCAACCTGAACAATGACCTCGTCCGGCTGCGTGAGGTCGAGCAGACGGAGATCACCAAGGTCCTCTATGCAATCACCGAAGAGCTGCGTCAAGAGCGCGAAAGTTTGCGGACCATGGCTGATGCCGTCGGGTCGATTGATTTCATCGCCGCCAAAGCACGGTTGGCAATCGAGCAGAATGCGATCGAGCCAAGGATCAATAAAAACGGCAAGCTCGCACTTAAGGACGGGCGGCATCCCCTGCTCGAAGAGAATTTGAAGTCGCAGGGGCTGTCGATTGTGCCGATCTCGCTCGAGCTCGATGCTGATCATCGTGTCATGGTGGTAAGCGGACCGAACGCCGGAGGAAAAACCGTCGTGCTCAAGACCATCGGCTTGCTCTCGTTGATGGCGCAGGCGGGTCTGCACGTTCCGGCCTCGGAAGCTGATTTTCCGATCTTCAATCAGGTCCTCGCAGACATCGGCGACCATCAATCGATTGCGGCAAATCTTTCGACTTTCACCGCGCACATCCAAAACATCCGCGAGATCAGTGACGAGTTCGATCCACCTGCGCTGATTCTGCTCGATGAAGTGGGAACGGGTACGGACCCTGAAGAAGGGTCGGCGTTGGGCGTCGCGATGGTCGATTATTTCCGCGAACGCGGAGCACACGTCGTTGTCACGACGCATTACAGCGGTTTGAAGATGTACGCGACAAACACGTCCGGTGTCATCAACGCGAGCGTCGAATTCGATGAGCGGACGCTGAAGCCGACTTATCGTCTGTTGACCGGCATTGCCGGATCGTCTTCGGGCATCGAAATTGCCCGTCGCTTCGGATTGCCGAGAGCCATCACCGATCGCTCTGCGGATAAGGTGAAAACTACCAGCGCTGAGGCGACCGAATATTTGCGAAATCTGAAAGAGCAATTCGATCGGCAGCAACAAATCATCTCCGCCCTTGAAGAGGAACGTGCAGCGGTTGCGGACAAGTATGCGAAGCTGGAGCTCGATTTCAACAGACGCGAGCGGGAGCGCGAAAAGGAGTTCCGTGCCGAATTACAAAAGGTGATTGATGAATTTGTGACCAGAGCCGAAAAGTTCGCTTCTACGATAGAGGATGCGTCTCAGGCACGGCGCGCGCGCAAGGAGATCGAACGGCGAACAGTTGAGCTAAAGAGCGCCGCCAGCACCGCTGCGCGCAAGATGCACCAACAATCTGGAACAATCGCACGATCTGAAGCGTCATCTGAGAGTGGAGCGCCGGAAGAGATCGGTAACGGAGAACCGGTTGATTTCCTGATCGGCGACCGTGTGCGAGTGATGTCGTTGGATCAGGAAGGCATGGTCGAATCGGTCAATGATGACGAGATCGGCGTTCAGGTGGGCGCATTGCGATTCCGCGAGCAACGAGAGAACCTGCGCCTGATTGAACGTCGGGCCGAGTCGAAGAAAGTAGCCAAAGCGGCATCTGGGTTGCCAAAAGGTGTTTCTGTCTCGTTGCAGGAGCAGCCGCAAATCGGCAGTGAGATAAATGTAATCGGTAAAACGGTCAACGAAGCGACCGAGGCGACCGACAAATTTTTGGACGCGGCTTATTTGGACAACTACGATCGCGTTCGAATAGTTCACGGAGTTGGGATGGGCGCGCTCAAACGCGCCATTGCCGATATGCTCTCAGGCCATCCCCACGTCGCCAGGTTTTATCCGGCTGCGCCAAATGAAGGGGGCAATGGGGCGACTGTTGTAGAACTGAAGAAATAGATTGCTGACTCTGCGGATTGCGGAATGCGGAATGCGGAATGCGGAATGCGGATTTGAATAGGTTTCAGCACCTTAGGTACTGGTTCTCTTTAAATCCGCAATCCGCAATCCCCAACCCCTTACCATATGCCGGCCATCAAAAAACCGTTTGACTCATACAAGATTTATCACTTCGCAGGTCGAAATCCTATCGAAGGAAAGATGGAAGCTGTCTGGGTTCCATGTTTTTACAATGGCAGACAAGTCGGATCGTTGAGTTTCATGACTGACGAGAGAGATGTGCTAAATAATGATTTTGATAATGATCAGGTAATGCTCTTCTATCACATCGACAGATTTGATGAAATCGTGACGACTTTACGTTATGAGTCCCCGCTTTTTCTGATGGTGGACACCGATTCTTTGGAGGGCGCGGTGATTACCAAAGAATTGGAGCCGGTAGGTGAGGAAGAATCGAGCGCTTAACCAGACCTTTTTTCTCAATTTTTGCTGAAAAAAGGGCGAGCTTCATTAGGAAGCCGAAACTAGCTAACGGTCTCAACACAAAGGATCAAAGGGTCAAAGGGTCAAAGGGTCAAAGAAGAAATAAATCAAGCATTTATCCCCCTTTGACCCTTTATGTTGAAACTGTTAGCCGGAAGATGAAACTTGCTGAAAAGATAGAATCACGAAGAGACGAAAGAGCAAAGAAATTTCTCCTCCCTTCATTTTTCCTCTCTTCTTCGCGGTTTAGAGTCAATTTTATGCGGATCCCGCGAGGTTTTACTGAAGAGCTACGTAATCAGGCCGACATCCTGCGCGTGATCGGCGATTATGTCTCACTGAAGAAAAAAGGGACCAACTACTGGGCTTGCTGTCCGTTTCATCAGGAGAAGACGCCGAGTTTCAGTGTCAACCCGTCAAAACAATTCTTCAAATGTTTCGGATGCGGCAAAGGCGGCGATGTCATCACCTTCGTGATGGAGATTGAGGGCTGTCCATTTCCCGAGGCAGTCCGGACCGTTGCGGATAAATGCGGCGTTCCGGTCCCACTGGTCTCGACCGGGGAAGATTCGCGTGGACTTGAAGAACGTGACCGCCAGCGCTCCGAGTTGCTACAGATCAACCAGTGGGCGCTGGATTTCTTTGAAAAGGGTCTCATCGAGACTGCGGAAGGCAAGCGCGCACTGGATTATCTCGCACGTCGCAGCGTAAGTGACGAAACAAGAAAGACTTTTCGCCTCGGTTATGCACCCAATAGCAAGGATGCAATGACCAGTTTTTTACTTTCCCGTGGAGCGTCCCGTATGCAAATCGAACGCAGCGGGCTGGTTGGTCTGAAGGAAAACGGTACAGGATTTTACGATCGCTTTCGCAGCCGTTTAATTTTTCCAATTTGTGATGCGCAGGGGCGTATTGTCGCATTCGGGGGACGGATAATCGGTGAAGGTGAGCCGAAATACCTCAATTCGCCGGAGACAGTGCTTTACACAAAGGGGCAGCACCTTTTTGGGCTGAATCATGCGCGCGAGGCGATTCGACGGAGAGGATACGCGATTCTTGTAGAAGGTTATTTGGACTTTATTATCCCTTTTCAGGCAGGGGTGAGAAATTTGGTTGCGAGCCTGGGGACCGCGCTGACAGAAAATCAGGTCCGACTGATGGCGCGTTATGCGCGCCAGGTCGTCGTCAACTTCGATCCCGACTCGGCTGGAATTGCGGCGACTAAACGCAGTCTGGAGTTGCTTTTAGCCGCTGGCTTCAAAGCCAATGTTCTGACGCTGCCGGACAAC
>JAKEHZ010000160.1 GCA_022614735.1 Acidobacteriota bacterium
ACCGTCCCGACTGGTTTACGAGCCGCGAGCAATCGGGCAAGGGCATTACAGCGATTTTCCAGAGTAAGGTCGTCACAGAATACCGAGGGTTCGAGCTCGGCGTGATAAGCGCGGGTGAATGATCCGTCGGCGTGACGCAATGAATCACGATAGAAGCCAACGATAGAGGTTTCGCGACGTTTACTTGATAGGAAGATCTGATAAGTAGGGACTGGAGGCTCATCGTTGTGTCCTTGATGCGTATTCGCCAGATCTTTCCTCGCCCGGAATAGAGCCGGGATTAGCTTGAACCCGGCGCCTGCGCCTAGACCGAGAGCGGCGGCTGCGCCGGCTGTGATGAAAATTTCACTGCTATCCATCTTACGTTTTCCTCAATTTAGATTGAGCCAATCGGCGCTTGTCTCGTTTGGGAAATACCGGCGACTTCGCTTTCCGCGCAATCGAGACTGCATTGTGTGTTTCAACCATCCGGGGCGATTCTTCTTCCGAATGATGTTTAGTGTGAGGATCGAAGCTCCCATCATCACGACCCAGCCGATCAGTTCGACTGGAATGTGATTGATCTCCATTCCCAGCACGAAAGGCACGGCATAGCCGGTGATGCTTGCGAGGATAACTAGGCCCCAATCCTCGTCAGTGATCCCAAATCGCAAAATCGGTAGATAGAGCTGTGATCGAATTGGCCGGGATTGCATAACTGCGCCTCAGTTTCCAAAACCGGTATCGAGATTGACGGCATTTCCCTGCGAGATTGAATAGACGAGCGCGACGATCCCGCCGAATGCGAAACAACCGATCGCGGCGACAAATTGTTTGGCAGCAGGTTTCTCCGTCCCGTAATTGATGACGCCCCAGCCGACGAAGACCACGCCCATCAAGAAGAGGAGATTACGCCCCCACTTGATTGCTTCGCGGATCGCGTTGCCGACCTGTTGATCGCTCCCAAAGATGTTGCCGCTGGGTTGCTGAGCCAACGCCTCAACGGCTGATAAGAGGATCACCGACACGATCATAAAAACGAGTTCGATGCTGCGTGCAATGTAGACGGCTTTGATAAATGAGAAGCCGATACGAGCTGCGCGTGACCGCGCGAGCAGCTCAGGATCGATCTTTGGGCAGCCTGCCAGGATTCCAGCCCTCCAACTATTGAGAGTGCTTGCGAGTGACTTCATAGGTTCATCTCCTCTGGTTATTAAGTTGATCAACCGGAGCCTGCCGCCTCCCCAGACAAGCTCCGGTTACCCCACTCGAAGCAACGGCCAGTCGCGTCGCTTCGCCATCGCTATCGTGGGAGCTCGACTTTGTGCTTGGCAAAAGCTGGGCCAAAGCAGGTGCGGCATCGTCTTTGCCGAGGGAAGCAAGGGACGGAAAGAGGTGACGAAACGTGATGCTACAAATGCGACAAGCAAAATCTGCAAATGCAATTCAGGGAAGATGGTTTTTATCCATCCTCATTCTTCTTCTTTTCTGCACCGTAGCGTTATCGCAAGATATGAGGCTTGAACCAAAGGCCGTCGAGCGGGCGAGGGAGTACGAAAAATATTTTTCGGCTGCGGCTGAGAAGTATGGCTTGGATGCAAGGCTGTTGTGGGTAATCGGCTATTTGGAGACTCGCTTCAATCCGAATTCACTGAGTCGTAAAGGGGCGCGAGGATTGATGCAATTGATGCCGGCTACGGCTTCGCGCTTCGGCATGAGCGATCCGCAAGATCCGAGCGCCGCAATTGATGCCGCGGCAAGATACTTACGATATTTGTCGCTTCGCTTTGACGGCAGGCTGGATTTGATTCTGGCTGCATATAATGCCGGTGAGACGGCTGTTAATGCATTTCTCACGGGAAGAGCAATCCAGGCTGAGAACAAAGTCATAAACCCTACAGGGCGAAAGACAGGCGGAGTGCCGCCCTATCGAGAAACGCAAGTTTACGTGACAAATGGCCTACGCTTATTTTCGAGCATCGCGCGTCCTGCTGAAATAAATGCGCTTCCTCAACCAAGTATTGCGAAAAGCCGAGATGAAAACGCCACGCCCCAAGTTCACCCCCAATCTTTGCTAAAGATCGGACTGAAAAGCGTCTCCTATGCAGCAAGATCAGGTAGGGCAGAATCCGGTTCGGCAAACTTAGCGCGTCGCTCCATCATTTATTAATGACCACCAGGGCTTTTTTACGGTTGGCCAACTGTAGACACCTAAAATGGCATAGTTGGCTAACCGTACTTTCCATTTCACAGGCAAATTAGCATTATTACAATAATTGTAATAAAATGGTTTCCAGTGGAGGCCCAAAATGACAGGAGGACAATTGCGAGCGGCAAGAGAGCAAAAAGGATGGAATCAGGAACAGGCCAGACTAAAACTTGGCGTGTCGCAAGCATACCTTTCACTTCTGGAGAGGGGCGAACGGCGCATCCCAGAAAAATTAGCGCTCAAAGCAGTTCGTGTGTACGGGTTATCAGAGGCATTTCTGCCTTTGAAGTCTGAGTGGGACGAAGCGCCACCGCCAGATAACAATAGCCTGGCATCCGACCTGGCAGCGCTCGGTTATCCTGGGCTATCCCATCTAAAGTCAAATGGCCAAAAAAAGAACCCGGCTGAGTTTTTGCTTGCGGCGCTTGGAAAAGACAATCTGGACAGCCGGCTTGTCGATGCATTGCCCTGGGTTGTCTGGAGGTTTCACGATCTGAACTGGCAGTGGTTGATCAACTCCGCAAAGGTGAAAGACCTCCAAAACAGGCTGGGCTTTGTGACCAGCGTAGCGCGCAGGCTCGCCGAGATGCGAGGTGAGCGTGAAAAAGCAGCGTCGCTTGCCGAACAGGAATCAGTGCTTGAACGGTCGCGCCTGCTGCGCGAAGACACTCTATGCCACGAGTCCTTGACCGAAGCAGAAAAGCAATGGCTGCGGAAGAACCGTCCGGCGGAAGCGAAACATTGGCGGCTTTTGACGGATTTGACGCCTGAACAACTCAATCATGTCATTTGAACAAATTCCCGAGCCCTGGCGATTGTTCCTGTCACAGGTAGATCAGAATCTTCGCGAAACAGTAGAGCTACATTGTTTCGGCGGCTTTGTGGTAACGACACTCTACGGCCTGGCGAGAACCACTGCCGATGTAGACGTCCTCACAGTTATACCTAAAAGTGCGGGGCAGCATCTTGTCGACCTGGCCGGAAAGGGGTCGGAGTTCCATCGGAAATATGGGATTTATCTGGACTTTGTTGCGATTGCACCAGTCCCCGAAGATTATGACCGAAGATTGACTGAGATGTATCCAGGGGCCTTCAAGCATCTACGCCTACTCGCATTTGATCCATATGATATTGCGCTGGCCAAGTTGGAACGCAACATCCAGCGAGATAGGGATGATATCAAACATTTGGCGCGCACAGTTCCTTTCGACCTCGACACATTAAGGGATCGCTATCATAAAGAGCTGCGGCCGTTGCTGGGAAACCCGGAGCGGGAAGATTTAACGCTGCAACTCTGGATCGAGGCGATCGAGGAGGATAGGAATCGATCTGACAACAGTTAGAAACACCTTCAAATCTTGCCGATCACAGTTGGCCAACTGTAACCACACAAAACCCCACCGTTGGCCAACCGTAATTTTATAGGAACATCAATCTCCCTTCCTTATATATACACTTCATCCAGATATATACACTTCATCCAGCCATTCCATTCAACAGTATCAGCAGTGCCAAACTCCTAAAAACAGAGCCTTAGGAAATTCAATCGCCCAATCAATCAGCTGTATTTCGCCCTGAATACAGTTCTGGCATCGCAATTGATAAATACGGGGTGATGGATAGGCGGCGAATAAGAATCAGGAAAAGTGTGTCCGCGGATCTGCAAGGAGTCAGCATATGGCCATCGAAGAAAAACTCATCGAACCTATTGAAGAAAGCGCTTCATCAGGGTTGGCGCTTTATCGAGACCCCAATGACGTAAGAACGATCTTTCAACTGCTCTCGGCGTTGATGGTTGTCCTCGCGCTCTTTGTCCTAAGTGCTGTAGGCAACGCCTGGCAGTATTGGCGACGGCCCGATCGCATTGTAGTAGATCGGTCGAACGGACGCGTACTTATGATCAATGATCGCGTTTATGGCGAGACCGATGCCATAAAGATGATGCCGGACTATCCAGGCGAGAGCGACAAGAAATATCTCGTCACAGAGTTCGTCAGGTCGCTCTACGGTGTCAATCCGGCGACGCGAGCCGCCGATATCAAAACGGCGCTTGAAATGATGGTCCCGCAATCGGCGCTGAAATTCGCTGCCTATCTCAAAGATCAGCACATCCTGGAACAACAGCGCGCCGAAAGCTGGCAAGCTGTCTGGACGCCGCAAGACATCTCGATTGACAGGATTGATCCTTACACGGTGCGCGTGATCGGCAAGCAGGAGATTACGAAGCTCATCAACAACCAGGTCATTCAAGAGACCAAACAATTGCAGCTCACGGTCAAGCTTGCATCCGATCCCGGTGGACGCACCGACCAGAACAAGCGAATGGGATTTCTCGTTGCCGCCATCGATTATAAGGAGATTTCATCCTGAAACGTTTGAAGAATGAAGGAGCGAATCTATGAACCGATTCTTCAAGGTGGTTGCCGTGATGCTAACCGCTGTTTTATTGATTACAGAACCAACGCCAGCCCAGTCTCAGAAAAAACGCGATAAGCCAAAACCGGGACCTACTACAAAGCCGCCCTTGGATGTCATCAACAATCCAGCGCCTTCATATCTATCGGGCGAAGTGAATATCACGGTTCAGGGCGACGAGAACCCGATAATTCGCTTGCAGATGGTTCCGAGCGGTCAAGCCCTGGTTGAGTTTCCGGCCAAAGATCGCATCTTCAAGGTCAATCCGGCCGACCCCGATCTTGTTACGATTGAAGATTCGCCGACGAAAGAGATTGATCGCTACATCCTACTTCGCTCAAGCAAACAGTTTTTGGAGGGGGCTCGAAGTTCGACTGATCCATCATCCGCGACTTCGATGCTTGTGCAGATGACTTCGGGAATGGTTATTACCCTTCTCATCTATCCGGTCGGGGAGCTTGAGAAAGTTGTTCATCGCTGCGTCGTGAAATACGACCGAGATTCGATCGTTAAGGCGCGCCAGGCAGCCGGTCTTGCGGTCAATCTGGATCAAAGAGAAGAGAAAATTGCTTCAAAGACTCCAACTTCAATCCAGATCCTCCCACTGGAGAAGCCATTCAAAGAGATTTCTAACGCCTCGGTATCCAATTCAGAAATTGTCGCCGATGTTTCGGACTCTTCCACAACGTCTACGGCAAATGAAAACGGCGAAGTTTCGGAAAACAGACAAACGCCTTCAAATCCAAGAAAGATTATCAAGGCGACTGAAAGCAGGGATACGAAAAAGGGTGGTGATAAACCCATCGAATGGACCGGAAAGCCTAGATGGAGTGAGCCGCTTCACGGCCTGAAAGTAGCTGCCCAGACGCGCACACTTACTGCCGACCTGAGGCAAGTACTGATAACCGTGCAGAACACACTGTCTGAACCCATCAAGATCGCTCCGGGTCAGCCTGAACTCGTAATCCAGACGCTCGACGACCGGGATTGCGTGCTCCAGGTCGAGCGAGTCGAACCTCTAAAGATCGAATGGTCGGTTTCTAACGGGCTGATCAAAGATGGAGCCGAGGCGCGATACGTCATCACTTACGAGGCCCCGGTTCTCGGGGCAAAACAGAGACTATGCGCCGCAGTCGCTCAGATCAATGCCGCAGATGATCCGGTCATGATCGAAATAACCAAAGGCACGAGATGAATGGAGAACGAAATGCGCGATAAGAAAGAGATTCTGAATGATCAGGCAGTCCGGCATGATGACATTTGTGAAGAGAGTGAGTTAAATGCCGAAAGTCCGCGTCGAGGCAAGAGAAGAAAACTGCTCGTGATGCTGTGCGGTCTGACTGCACTATTGATTCTTGCAGGGGCAGCTGCGTATTTCCTCTTCTCCGGGAAAGAAGTGCGCGTTAAGGCCTCTCATAAGAGTTCTGAAAAAATCACCAGCGGAAGAGATTTGCAAAAAGCCGCTTACGATTCACTCAGCGGATCGCTCAATGGAACGTCTCCGGCGAATACTCCAATGTTAAGCGGCAGTCCCGTAAATGAAGCAAAAGTCGCGATGCCGGGAGTAACTCCATCACCCGGGCTCGCTACTGATGGTCCAAAAATTCCTACGCCGGTGCAGCCAGGGATTGCAATGACAATCGCCCCGCCTCCCGAAGCTCTGTTGGCTAATCAGGCTGAAAACAATCAGCGAACAACAGAAGTAAAAACGGAATTGGGGATGCATGGGAATGGTTCAATCAATACTTCAGTCTCTACAACATTCGGCAAACCAAAGACAGATGCTTCAATTCTTTTCGCATCGTTTCCCGGCTCACTAAAAACGAGCGCCGATTCCAGGAAGGAGACTAAAACCTCAGCCATTTCCTTAGAGAGACGAGCGAGCAGGGACTCGAACCCCAAATTGACAAGAGCGCGAACGATGCCTGATTTCGGCGCAATGCTCCCAGTTCGCCTGATGGGCGTGCTTTACACATTACGGGCAGGGTCTCTTGCGCGACTCGAACTCACGCGAGACATCAACAATGAGCGCTGGACGCTCAAACGCGGCACGGTCTTCGTTGGAGCATTGCTCGGGTCGGATTTGGATAGAGCCTATATTCAGATCAAAGGATTCATTGATCCTGAAACGAACGGCTTTATGAAGATCGAAGGTGATTTGCTGGGAAGCGATGGAGGCGCTGGGGTACGCGGCAAGCAGCGTCGCATCTCGCCGGTCTGGGTAAAAATTCTTGATCGCGCGGCGCAGGCAGGCACTCAAATTCTGACGAGCGTCCTGGGTCGCAATTCGTCAGTTATAGTCGCGACCGATCCTTACCGGACTTACAGATCGGCGAGTGGCGCAGATCAATCCCAACAGAACAACCGCACTTTCGTCGAAGTTCCGGCCGGGGCCGTCGGGTTCGTCCTGGTGACCACTTTGCCAGAGCAAACTCGTCCGGATTCTCATCTTGCTAGTTCTGAGTTCCTCAATAGTGGACCTGATCTATCCGACACGGACATGGCAAATCTGCTGGCCGAAGCAGATGCAGGGCGAATAAGAGAACAACTGCCTCGTATGAATCCAGAACTGCGCCGGGTTGCAGAGATGGTGCTCAAAGAGATTGAAGCTCCGGATAAGACAAGGAATCGTTAAATGCGCCACCATAATCCGAATCTGCCGACAATCAATCCACGCCTCTTGCTCGATGAAGAGGGCGATATGGCACTGGCCGATCTGCTACGAGGCACGGGTTATGTCATTCAGCAGACTATGCTGCGCGATCTAACGCATGTACTGATAAGTTGTCTGCCCTGGTTGATCGAAGGCCCACGCGGTGGCGGTAAAACCGCTTTGGCTGAAGCCCTCGCCGATGCGTGCAACCTGCCAATCTATTACCTGCAGGGGATGGAAGGGCTGACCCTGGCCGATGTGCTTTACGACTGGGATCGCGAAGGGCAGACACAATGGGTACGACAGGCAATCACAGCAGGCCACAGCTTTGAAGAAGCCCGAAGCGGGCAATGGGACCGTGAGTTTCTCGTGTTGGGAGAGGCGCTTGCGGCTTACGAACGTGCTGCAGATGGCGATTTCGTCCCGATCCTAATATGCGACGAGTTCGATAAGGTGAGCGAAAAGCTTGAAGACACGCTGCTGCAGCTTTTCGCTCGCGGCTATGCGCACGTCCCCCGTTACGGTGAGATTGGTGTCAAAGATCAAACGCAATGGCCTGTTGTGATCTTGCTCTCGAACAACCAGCGTCACGATCTGTCATCGCCGATGCGCTCAAGATGCCTCTACAGTTGGCTAAATCCTCCAACGCCTCGCGAAGAGATGCAAATACTCAAAGCCAGGTGCCCACAGGCTTCGCGACAATTACTCATCCAGACAGTCAAGATGATCAACGCGATTCGTAGTCTGCCCGGAATTATAGACAAGCCCGGTTTGCGCGAATCGATCACTTTGTTGCGTGGTTTGGTCACTTCGGATAACACGGAGCTGAATGCTGCGGTGATTGAACATCATCTTTGCTTTCTGGCCAAACGGCGTCTTGATCAAGAGAACCTCGGCAAATCCCTCGCGCGGGTCGAAATGATGATCGAGTTGCCGGATGCCGGGATCGAATCCTGGGTCGTTGAGAGTGAAGAGGTGATGGCATGAGAAAAATAAAAAGGCGCCGGCAGCCATCACCGGCCCTTGTAGTAACCGCAACGGCCGTATGTGTAATTTCACTCGTTATTATTTCAAATCTAATCACTATGCGTCGCAGCCGGATCAATGCGAAAGTTGAAATTGCAGATCCGCCGATAGAAACAATAGACGCTCAAATCAAGAAGGTCTCTCCAGCATTCAACATCCCCGACGGGGAAGTCGAACGCGCTGCCGTCCGAGTGCGCGAAGCCTCTGCGCTGGCGATGGGGCTGACGCTCCTGGCGGTGAACGAAGCTCTTGCGAGCAGGTCCATCTTAAATGTCGAAACTTTGCTGACACGTTTTGTATCTCGCCATCTGTTGCCGCCGGGAATCAAACCGCACAATAGCAAAGGGACTTTCGAATCAGTCTATGCAGTGATTTATGTGCGCTACAGAACCGACCCGCTGGCGGTCGAAATTGTTTCAATCGGTCGTAACAAACCTGACGGTCCCCCAATCATTGCTCGTATCGCTACGGGCTCGGATGAAAATGCAGGCGCGACGCTGTTCCTTGCGCGACAGATTAACGATGTAGCTATACCTGAACCATTTGCGCAGACGTCTCGGATGACTGCAATGAATTGGAGCATTGAACCAATGCGTGAGCGCTCATTTTCAGCGCAGGAATTGGATCAGATAAACGGATGGCTGCGATCACGAAGCGTTGGAAATTGATGGCAACCGCAATTCGCAGATGGCTTTATCTTTGGCAGCGCGCCCCGCACTCGATCACGCATATATGCGAGCAGCTCGATGCGCGCTATGGCATTCCGCGCCCGGCATCATCTCCCCACTTGCCCCCATATCAGGCAGCAATCGCGTTCTTCGGCGTCATCATCGAGGGCGTTTTGATTTCAGGCGCCGGATTGTTCTCCGCCGTGGTTTGGTGGAAGTCTGCTTACTGGCTCGCAATTAGCATCGAGGTTGAGTTGTTCTGCCATATCATGGGTTTAGTCGCGGTGCTCATCTCGCTTGCCGAAATTGCCCAATTACCGCTGCCATATTTTCAGCTTTATCAACGATCAACATATGGCACTGCTCGATGGGCCGATCCAATGTTGCTCAAAGACCTGAATCTTGCGCGGCGTAAATCGGAACGACTCCAGTTTGGTGAACTTCCCCTTGGCGGGATGGGTAGAGATTACAATGTTGTGTTGAATGCAGCGCAGACGATGTGTCACATCGCTCTATTTGGTCCGCCAGGTTCAGGCAAATCGGCTACATTCTTTATGACCTGGTTGCGCGAGTGGTCTCAGGCCGGTTCTGCTATCGTTCTCGATCCGAAAGGCGAGCTCTATGATCAGACTGCTTACAAATTCGATAATGTCTACCGTATAGATCTGCAAAATCCCGAGCGTTCCGACCGCTGGAACTTCTTGCCATTCTGTCGTCACAATGCCGAACTGGCACACGAAGCTGCATCAATAATCCTGCACGTCGATGCGAATAGGAATTCATCCGCCGATCCGTTCTGGAAAGAGGCAGAGACGGCCGCATTGACGGCCATCATTCTGCACCTCGCGCAAAAATTTGATCGCCCCACGCCGGCGATGATCCAGGAACTCGTTTCTACCTACTCGCTTGCCCAACTTAATACGTTAATGATGGCGTCGACGGACCCGAAGGTCCCGCTCTACTGGGGAATGTTCACGAAAGTCGAGCCGAAACTGCAGGGCGGAGTCTTAATCGGGCTGGGAGTCAGGTGTGCAGCCTTCAATATCCCGAATGCGAAAGCGATCTCATCACTAATCACGCCAGATATGGCTGCGTGCGGGATTCGCCTTGTCGACTTTACGGAATTACGACGACCGCGGACTGCAATCTACGTCGTCGTCCCAGAAGGTGACGCTGCACGCTACAAGGTGGTTCTCGCCACGCTGTTCGGAATGGCTGCAAGCCAGCTGCGTAAAGACGAGCTCTCGCCTGCATCGGCGCCGGTGCTTTTCAATTTTGACGAAGCCAGGAACATCTTCATACACGGACTGAATGAACTGCTCGGCGTCGGGCGTGGACGGTTGATGTGTGTGGCGCTCGGGTATCAAAATATCGGCCAGGTCTATCATCACTACGGAACTGATGGCGGTGATGCCGTTCTCGGCTCGATTGGGACGATGATCTTCCTGCCCGGACTTGATCATCGTACAGCGGAATATGCCAGCAAACGTATCGGTCAGGTGACGGTCTGGCAGTCCACCTCAGTGGATGTCAAAGAAGGGGCGAAGTTTGATTCAGAGCGGTCGAGTGAGGTCGGGCGATCATTGATGGATGCTTCAGAAGTACGGCGCATGATTAAACATAGACAGGCTGTTGCGATTATCGGCAACGCGCCGCCTGTCCGATTCTCTTATCCGGCATTTGCAAAACTCGTCAATGCACCCTTGCCAAAACGCGAGTGCATTCGGAGCAAAACAGGTGATATCTCTTACCCCGACAAATTAGTAGACTCTCTGGCCTTTGATGGCTCGCAAGCAAAGGTTGAGCCTCTGGTTGTCACTTCATCTATGATCATCCCTGCGGACAATCGATCATCATATTTGTTCGGTCCGGTGATAGGTCCAGACAATAACGGTTTTCAGCCGGAATACGACCAGGATCAGATCTCATCTCTTAAAGATCCGTGTTTTGATGACTCAACCGAGTTGCATGAGTTTGAGAGATAGGAGAGTCGATGAGTGGCTTTGATAATAAGCAAAGCATCAGCAAACTCCACATCACCTATATCCTGGCTTTCGTCACATTTTTCGTAGGGGCAGGCTGTTACGGCTATCACCTGTACGCGCTAGCCCAAGACTTGAAGATCAATCAACCTCAGCCCCAAATCGAGAGATTGATCAAAGACCTACGAGTTTTCCACTCGAAGACCCGCCGTTTTCCGGCAAACTTCAACGAGATCAATCAACTGATCTGGCACACGAGCCCGACGCCGCATTATGGGAATGACAGCAGGCAAGCGCGCAGCAAGAACTATTATTACTACTACACGAAGGTCAACGATGAGAGATGCGCGTTCTGGGCATTACCGCTTGGGCCGCAGCGCCACTATGCCTCGTCATTTTTTGTCGTTTTGTCGCCTGGATGGGTTCGAGCCTGGAAAGGCCGGTCGATGAGTGATGAGGAGATCGGACAGATTCCTGCCATCCCTACCCCAGAAGCTTTAACTAAGCTCAAAATGCAGGAAATGCCCGCAAGAGTTATGGGCGCAAACAATTTACGCATAATCGATTGAAAATTTCGACTATGCTTAATTCTCCTCTTGCCATAGGGCTATGAAAGCGCAATATTCATCTGCGACCCCTCCACCCTAAATCGACCCACATAACCATTGGGACAGACAGTAACTTTCTGGTAAATAAATTTGTGACGAAACAAATTAAAAACCCGAAAGCGACTGTCTATGTCCCAATGGTTACGAGGTTCGATTTAGATCCTACTATACCCTTACCAACTGATCCTAATAATGAGATCGCCAAGAATACTTCAATTGTCACCAGCTCTGCGCAAAATGATGCTGGCATGTTTGAATTCAACTTAAGAGATGAGCGCTACCTTCCCTTTGAGGGAGCAGGGGCTGTCAGCAAGTGGGCCATAGATTTGCCAGCAACAGCTCGTTTGTTTGACTACGATACTATTTCAGATGTAATCATTCACATCAGCTACGTGGCCAAGGAAGGAGGTAATAAAACTGCGGTTGAAGCTAATATCACAACTTCACTGACCCAGATTGCTTCAACCGTAGGCTTGTACCGAATGCTTAGCCTCAGACACGAATTCCCGAGTACTTTCCATCGCCTATTGAATCCTATTGGGGCTACCCAAACTGCGGAATTTGATTTGACCGAACAGCATTTTCC
The DNA here is from genome assembly GCA_022614735.1 of Acidobacteriota bacterium. Taxonomy (GTDB): domain Bacteria; phylum Acidobacteriota; class Blastocatellia; order RBC074; family RBC074; genus JAKEHZ01. The sequence continues at coordinate 12,127 of JAKEHZ010000160.1, forward strand.
TTACTTTTTGGCCGGTAAGAGTCTCTTGATTTCAGAGGTGAGTGTCTACCTCCAGCCCAAAGGGGAGGATCCTGTGGATACTTCTGGCCTGATCTTAAAGGTCAATAGCGACGAGATCAGGGGCGGATGGAGTCGGCTCCGGCTCAATGCAACCAATCTGATGGAAGGGAGGATTCAATCATCAGGGGATCCAATTAAAACATGGGTGATTGATGCCGGAGTAGACGGCTTAAAAAAAGATGAACTCAGCAATATCTTAATACTTGTGAAGTATACGATTTCCTGATGAGAAACAGGGATGATTGAGGAAAGGGCTCTGTTGCAAAAATCAGGCACCTTGTGGACAAGAATGATAGACTGGCCCAATTCTTTGAGGTTGGGGACTGCTTTGGCGAACAAATCCGATCCGTTCAAGCGGGAAGATTATTTTCGTGGCATGGCGAAGCTGCTCAACCAGCTGCAATCGCCACACTATAATCAATTCGAAACTGGACGGGATTTTCAGGGACAGAGCGTTTCTAAGAGTACTTACGACGCAACAACATTTGATCCGGGAGGCTTATAGTCTTTCGCACGTAGGTAGCAAGTTCAGGAATCAACCGACGCGTGGTGAGAATAACCTGCCAGTCCGGCTCGTTCGGCTCATCACCTTCTTCCTGGTTCTCTATCCCACTCGCCTTCGTTGCTAACCTTGCGAAATACCTGAGCAGCTTGTCATGGCTGTCATCATTCAAATCGCCGACCGCCGGCGAATCAATGACCAGCATTCGCGGAAAGAAGGTCTCATGGGCACGCGCCAGTTCGAGCATCGCGAAGTGGTACGCAACCGTTGCGAGTCCTTTCAGAGCTGACCCATAATGAATGTAAAGGTCACCATTAATGGATGGCATTAAAGTTTGGCTATCTATTGAACAGTCACGAAATTCAGGAAAATCTATCTCCATCAAAATGCGTTCGTAAATCTGTCGGAATTCGTTCAGCCTCTGCTTGTTCGGCTTGCGCGATTCTCTAAGCTGATCCTCAAGCCTCGTCTGCTCTACCTTAAGCGCATTAAGCTGTTCCCTTATCGCCTCGAGAGCCTGGGCTTGATCGAGTAGAGACTGTGCCTTAGCAAAATCGGCTTCCCGCTGTGCGACCTCGTGGGCGCGTGCTAGCAGAGAATCAACAGCCGGGGACACATAAGCTTGCGACTCCTTATCAATCAATTGCCCGATCTCCGCCTCTTTAATTTGGAACCGACCCAACTCACGCTGTAAGACTTCAATCTCTTTGCGGACATCTTTGAGAACAGACGCAGCCTCGTTGATCTGTAAGTCGATATCGTCCAATTTCGGCGTCGCTCTCGGCGGCATGTCGGACGTGGTTCGCATTGGGCGGTTACATAAAGAACATCGTGCATGCTGCTCCCTCTGGCGCATCTCGTCTGTGATCTCTAAAAGACAGCGCGGGCAAATGCCAAATTCCACGCTGCTAAGAATCGTGGTAGAGGACCTTAGTCGTTGCGCCTTTTTACGGTCATCTTCCAGAGAGGTGAGAACTTCTGTTAGCCGCTCCTCCTCCTTTCTCAATCCGATGAGGTGTTGTTCTACCACCCTCACCTGAGCTTTCACCTCAAAAAGCTGAGCGTGTAAAATGTCGATCCTGCCGGGCTGTGTTTCAGACTCTTGTTTGTGGGTGTCTTCACGTATCCGCATCTGGAGGCTTCTTTGCAATTCGTTGGCGGCCAAGAGAGCTTCCATGGCTATGTCTACACGGCTCTTTGCTTCAAGCAATGTGGGGACTGCGTTCTTATATAGGAACTCTTGAACGGACCTGAAATAGCTTTCTACTGCTTGTACCTCCTGCTGCACTTCCGCGAGCTTGTCTTCGATGATGAAACGCTCAATAGGTGTAATTCTGGACAGAAAGCCGATGACATCTGCGCGGCGCTGTTCGGGCAGCATCTTGTCAAGGATAGCTCCGAAGCTGTCCTCCTGATGTAGAATGAACGCCCGCATTAGAGTCGGGAAGGTAAGCGGGGCCAACTCACCTGCGGAGGTCTTCACTGAAACCCTAGGAATATCGAGCGCTTGCAACAGCACGGAAGATAACTCTTCGACTGGCACAAGCTCACTGGGTACGGCCTCAATACCGCGCATATATTCACCCTCCCTGACGCGGGCGCGTGCGGTGATCTCCTGAAGCGAGCGCTCAATCGTGATGATTTCTCCGTTTGCTTCGATTTCGAGCCAGAGGGTCTTTATCTCATCAATGATCGGCGCAAAATGGAACTTCTCCCGGGACGCCTGCCGGCGACCAAGACCGTGCTGTATCAACTCTACCAGTGCGGTCTTGCCGCACTTGTGAGATGATTTCGGATCGTCGTTCGTCGGAACAGCCTGAATTATATTGAGGCCGCGATCAAGGGTCAGATTTAACGACAGAGCTCCGTCGACGACGACCCTGCGTATGACCAGCGATGGTGATGGCATAACGATTCCCTAAATAGTCTCCCCAAGCTTGCGACCAACGACTTCCGGGAAATTGTCATAAATGAAGTCTTTCAAACGATTCCCCGAATACTTGTTGAAAAGCCTGTAAATAGTTACGGCTCGGCGCACTAAGTCCAAATAGGCAGTCTCCTTCGAGAGCAGATCAGACACATCACGCCCCTGCGGAGTGAGGCGAAAAATGTCAGTGCCCCGCATGGGCTCGATCACGATCAACTGCTTTCCGACGAGGTAGGCCAATGCGGGATAATAAATATGGTCCCAAGGGCCATAACGATAACGAACCATGCGGGACTCAACGGACATTGCCCCACTTTCACCCTTTATCCCAATGTCTTCACCGCTAACCTCTTTCTGTAGAATATCCGCAGCCTTCATCAGATAATTGGGGTAGCGTAGAAAGAAGTCCAGCTTGGCGAGAAGGGTTCGGCCTTCGATAGCAGGAAGCGTGGCAGAGCGCGTGCTGCGCGGCTTCCCGCAGTAAGCAATAAGCAGAAGAAGGCGGGCCGCATGATAGGCAATGTTTTCTACTGTCGGGTCAGTAAGTTTCACGTAGTAACCTCCTGGTCGCTACCATCTAGTCCGTGCCACCAAGCGTGACAAGAATCCGTCTCCCGCCACAGTAAGCCGAGACAGAATTGCTCGTTAACTTCATCATCTTCAGGAAAATAGGTCCTGCCCAACTCTGAAAGAGATGAACGCACCTGCTCCAGAATGTGCGGCCCGGGATTGCCGATGATTTTCTGATTGCGGCAAAGATGATGCCTGCATTCTCCATGCAGATCGACAATGGCGACCGAGAGACGCTCCAAAGATTGCTGTAATCCTAGATTTTCAAGTTTAAGGACAGTCCACCCAGCGAGAGCCTTCTGACGGTGAAACCTCGGCCACTCGGTCGGGTCAAATCCACCCAAATACAACTTCTTGTCCATCACGGTGTCACCGGGAACTTTGTTTAGGTCTGGCTGCCCTTCTATCGAGCATGAAGACCATCGACAATTCAACACATCAGGCCGAGTGATTCGGCGCTCCTCCAGACTGATGCCGATAATAATTCTCTTTGCTACCAGGACAAGAAGGCGACAGTACATCTCCTTAAGGTGATTGTGCGAGGGCGACGGGACGCCAGGGAAAACCTCTGACAACGCCTCACCCAGTTCGATCAGGTTTTGATTTGTGGTGTCACGCAGAGCAGGACAATCTGTTTCTATCCAAGTGCTGTGAAGGAGGCTCCTCGCCGACGCCTCATCAATATCTTCCTTATGCTTATCCCGAAAATGTTCCCAAATCTTCGGAATCAGGACGGATTCAAGCTCACAAAGTTCCTCCCGTTCCTCGTCTTTTAGAGACTGTCCATCATGCTCGACCGCCAATAAAAACTTGAGACGGTATAGGCTACCGAAAGAATTTTTGCTTCGCCTCTCATTGTCAGCTCTCTGATCAGAGACGAAATAGAAGCGATAAGGCGAGGGAAATGCCTTTCGTCGATAATACTGTTGGCAAAGAATCGGTAGGACATCAGCGATCGTCCACATCCCCTGGCTCTCATCGCGTGTCTTCACCTGATGAAGCTCAGTAATGCTTTCACGCTCAATCACCAAGTCCTCGACACCTTCTGGCGTTACAGCTTCAATAAACTCACCATGCCGGAGCATCCGTATACACCAGTACGCGGTGTATTCGAGTTGGGCAAAGTACCGGCGGAGAGTGTCAGCCCCATCATCACCAAACTCCCGCAGCACCTGTTGTTTGATTCTGGTCATAAATGGTGTAAGGATCAGCAACCAGCGCTAGCTGGTCATCTGTATTAAAATGTGAGAACTGAGCAAGGATAGCTGAGCGTGCGCATTGGAGTTGCGTGTGATCGTCACAGACATACCCTCCTGACTCAAAATCCCTGAGCTGATTTCGGTACAACGGGGCAAAGGAAACTGCAACAACAAACAGCACTTACTGGCTGCTATGTCGGCGGAGCGCATTTTACAGGGGGTAACGCCGGCTTACAAGAAATCTATTTCAGTGCTCAAGCATTGCCGCGCTTGTCAGTGCCACAGTAGCGGGGCGGTGGGATACGTCGGCGGACGTTCTTGTAAAAAATCGAGAGAGGACCTCTTCGAACCAGGTCTCCCGGCCATAGCCCGTCAGATCGTTGTCATGGGTCCTCTACTGCGACGAAGATACTCACGTCGTAATGTCTTCATAATGCCTCCTTGCTTAATCAGGTCAACTATTGCTTGATTCTACCCATTCTGTTCACCGAGCCGCGAATTTCGATTCATCGTGGCAAATAAGAATTTCGACTAATTCGACTGATGGAACAGCTCGTTCTTCTCGTTGTCTAGCAGGTCTACGTTGTTGAGCGTATTCCCCCAAGCGCAAGATCTGTTCCTCAGAAAGGGCAACTTTCCAGGGCGTCCCTTTGGCCGATTGTTTAGCATCAAGAAGCCCCTGTTGCAGCCAGAAATAAACAGTGCTTTTGTGGACGCCGATTGCCGCCATGACACCTTGAATTGAGTATGTTCCGTCATCCCATCTCTGCCGGTTGTGCCCTCCTTCATAGGCGCGGTTCGCACGGATGCCCCAGAGCTTGCGCAAGTAACAAACGGCGATTTTGTTGATCTCTTCTCCTCGTGTCGTTCGGAACCCTTCGGCTGTAAGGATCGCGGCGATCTCAAAGTCGGTCTTCTCTTCGGCATTTAATTCACCAACTCGCCTACGCAATTGCTCGAGTGACAACACCTTGAGCGTCTCCCAGTGATTCCTGCTTCTCCAACATGCTCTTTTCCCCTCCAACTTTCGTCTTCAGGTTAATTGGATGGCCCAGAAGTATTCCTCCGAACTTCTCCTGACTGGGTCAGGGATTCAATCGTACGTACCACGGCGCACTCACTCATTTGGATCGGAAGCTCCAATCCCGCGCTGCGTCCCGAGAGCAACTCGTCTATATTTTCCCCAGCATGTTTCCGTCCGCCGGCGTAGAGCACGATCTTGTGCCCTCCGACTTCTACTACCATCCCAGTCATCTGTATGCCCCTCCGATCCTTCGCCTTCAAATTCTTCTTCTCTTCCTCCCAGGACAGGATTGTGAGCCCCGTATCATCGGTATATAAGACTTCTCCGTCACTCGCCATCCGTTTCAGCAGCAGAAAGACCGACAATCCTGCATTGGCCACTGCTTCACACCTCTCCCAGACTACTGATTCCGACAGCGGCACCCCCACAACTTTCCTGCAGTCGAGCTTGACGATACCAGGGCAGTCCTCCCGCGTATTTCATTAAGGCAATTGTGGCGTCACACGCCGCGTCGTACTTTTCCTCCACTACTCCTTCAGGTAACGGCGCCTCATATCGCGCCTGGCAAGCTGAGCATCGCAGGACTTCCCGTTTAAACTGCGTTGCCTCGACCAATGGCCGGCCGGTAAATTGAATGAAGGTATTCGATTGGTTGAGTTGGTAGAGATGCCCGGTACATAACGGATCGGGGCATCGATCTCCCCTCTGATACTTCTGATGCCGGCAGCTCACTACTTTTGCCCCCGGATACGCCGATGCCGGCTTTCGCCCGTGCGCTCTGGGAGCTTTTCGCTCACTCACAGTCGATTCACCTGCTTGACTCGCGCTTCCACTTTCCGGTTTCACATCTCCGCTCTTCTCGTTCGATCCAGATCCTTCATTTTTCTCCTCTACCTTGTCTTGACCGGCTCCTCGGCGGCTTTCAGTACTCCAACCAAAGATCATTTTTCGCAGCCGTCTGATCGAGAGATTTTTGCGCTGGACCAGATCCACCAACACCAGGACGAAGCGTAAGAGTCGCTCAATTAATTCCTCATCTCGGCGATCTAATTTGTGTTATTTGAGGCGCTCAATGAGCAGCTCGATCTCGGCAGGATTGGTTTTCGGAGTTTCTTCGTCTTTGGCCATCTCCGGTTGCTGACTTGGAAACTGATTTTTACTGCAACCTCTTTAGCCGTTTCTTTATCACGATCTTTTTCCGTTGTCACGTTTTTCTCAGTGATCCCGATTTGTATTCAAGGTTACGCTATCTCACCGAAAGCTCACGTACGATATCAGGTAATATATTAGTCTAAGCATCTGAGCATCTATGAATGTAGGCCAAATCTCAATATCGAACTGGTTTTGCTGTCCGGCCGGCCCCAGGATTGTGGTGCCTTAGGTCGAATTTACACCCTCGCCAGCTTAAACCAAGTCAGTAAAACTAGAATCTCCATATGAAACATATTGTGTAACAGGAACTTGCCAGAATTTTTGACCGATATAATAAATTTCTTGATTTCACATTAAAATCCGCCTAAACTACAAAAATGTTTGTGCCTTGTTGGTTTGAATTTATCAAACTAATGAGACCAGCCCCCCACTTCCTTCGACCCCTACTAAAATCGGAAGTAGCACTTAAATCGCGTCATTAAAGATTGATTACTGATTAGCATTGATTTACTTGAATGCTTAATCTAGTTGACAGTTTTCAAGGAAAAATATCATGAATACCATTGAATTAATGGATATAACAAAGGTATGTCACAGTTTTCCGCCTCCACCATCTCCTCAAATCACTCGTGATAATATTATAAGTACGATTGATATGCTATACGAAGAGGGTAGAGAGGTAGTTATTATCGAAGGTATAGAGGGAATAGGAAAGACTACACTATTATCTCAGTATGCTCAAAGTAAGCCCAATAACTGTATATCATTATTTGTTAGAACAACAAGTCGTTGGGGATATGATCCAGATATATTGAAACACGATTTATTCAATCAGCTAAACTGGCTATTGCATGAGGAAGAGTTGAGCAATGAAGTGACATTTAGTGACTCAATGTGGCGCACAAATATCATTAAACTGAGAAAAAGAATTAAGCAAAAAAGAGAATCGTATTGTTTTGTTATTGATGGATTGTTTGATATACCTAATGAAGATAACCAAGCCATCGAAACAATATTGGATTTGCTTCCATTTGGAACACCTGGTTGCTTCTTTTTGTTTAGTAGTGGGCTAAGCCAAACACCTTCATCTAGATTCAACAAAATATCTTTTAAACCATATGTTCTAACGAAGTTTCTAATCGATGAGTCAATAAAGTTTTTTGATGGCCTAAATTTGAGCGTCGACTCAGTTAAAGATCTTCACAAGATATGTGGCGGCGGAATTCCGAGCCGGCTTTCAAGCGTACGGAGAATATTGGAGGGCGGTGTAAGCGTGGAATCTCTTATAAATTCAACGCCAGAGCAGTTAGCCGAGCTATTTGAATTGGAATGGAAGCTTGTCGATTTACATCACTCAAGTCTACCAATAATATTAGCTATAATTGCTTATGATAAGAGAAGACACACCGTCGAAAACATAGCAAGATTATTGTCTTTAGATTCTAGCCAGGTGGAAAATGCATTACGAAACCTTAAATTCATTGAGATTGATGAAAAAAGCAAGGAGGCTTCTTTTATCTCTGAAAGTTTTAGAAAGTTTGCGACGACAAAATTAAAATTGGAGAATGAGGTTAAAAATATTCTTATAAAGGACTTGCTCAACACACCCGATAGCGACATCTCTCTTTCAACTTTGCCAGGTTATCTCGAAGAAGCTGGAAGATATGAAGAAGTTATTTCATACCTATCGCCTAATAATATCGCTAAAATGGCTGAGATAAGTCAATCACTTATCCCGGTAATGCAAAAAACGGAATTAGGGATAAGAAACTCACTGAGATTGAAGAAGGATGCCGATTTAATGAGGTTCAGTATTCAGAGCTCAATTTTGTCGGAGCTAGATAAGGTAGCAATATGGAGATCTGAAATTGAAGCATTGATTGCTTTAGGAGAGTATGACTCAGCCTTGATATTAGCTCAATCAAACGTCTTGAAAGAGGAACGGCTTCATCTCTTATCTGTTATATATAGAAAAAAGAAGGAGCAAGGCCTGCCTTCGGATGAAATTTTGAAAGAGTATATATAT
>JAKEHZ010000161.1 GCA_022614735.1 Acidobacteriota bacterium
GCTCTATCTGCTTACCTTCAACTTCACGTTTCTCGATATTCATCACAGCCGCAGCTTCGGTGTGATCACCCATGAGCCGCACCTGGTGAAAGAGGCTATCAGCCTCTTTGAATCTGACACGCACCGGCAAACCCGCGAAAGGGAGTTCAAACATTTCGTCATCAGCCCGATCAACGCACGGCAAAGACTGACCGACTTCATCCTCGGAGCCGAAAAACAACTGTTGATTTACGATAGTAAGCTTTCCGACGCGCAAATATCCAAACATCTCGAGGCCCTGGCAAAGGCCGGGGTGGATATCAAAGTCATCGGCGGTATGGAGAGACGAATCAAGGGAATAAAGGTTAAAAAAATGCCCGAGATCCAGCTGCATACACAGGCAATCATTCGCGACCAAAAGCAGGTCTTCTTCGGCAGTCAAAGCTTGCGTAAAGTCGAATTGGACGAGCGTCGCGAAGTGGGATTAATCACCGATGATGAGGAGGCCGTCAAAAGTTTTTTTATTATTTTCGAGATGGACTGGGGCGACATCATCTCTCTCTGAGCCGCACTCGCAACTTCGAATCGATAAACTGGAGACACTGGAAATGCAGATAATTGTTTCAAATAACAATAGATTGGGGCACAGAATTTTTCCGATACTGGCCTTGCTGCTATTCGCTTTTGTAATTTACGCCGCCCCACAGGATTCGAAGACATCAAAGTCTACCAAAATCTTTGCCGTCATCGGCGATACAGGAACAGGCGATGAGGCGCAGATGTCTGTCGCCAGGCAGATGGTCGGTCAACGCGAAAAATACCCGTTCGATTTTGTACTGATGCTGGGCGACAACATTTATGAAACCGGGGATCGCAAATACATCAAGACACACTTCGAAGATCCCTACAAAGACCTTCTTTCCGCTGACGTCAAATTTTACGCGGTACTGGGCAATCACGACATCATTAAAGGCATTGAGTTCCAGACCAATTATAAGAATTTCAACATGGACGGGAAGCGATATTACCGCTTCGATAAAGGTGATGACCTGATAGAGTTTTACGCCCTCGATACCAATCTCATGACAGATGAACAACTATCCTGGCTGGAGGAGAAGCTGAAAGCATCGAAGGCAAAATGGAAAGTCGCCTTCTGCCACCATTCGATCTATTCCTCGGCCCGGATGCACAGGCCTTACTTAAGGTTGCGCAATCAACTCGAGCCGCTCTATGTAAAATATGGAGTCAACGTTGTCTTCTCCGGTCATTCACACTGCTATGAACGAGTCAAACCACAGAAGGGCGTCTATTATTTCACCGAAGGCGCGAGCGGAGAGATCAAGCGGAGAACCCTCGATCGCACCTCTCCCCTCTTTGCCGCTGGCGAGGATATGATCAATTCGTTTTTGATTGTGCAGGTGAATGAGGAGGAGCTGATGGTTGAAGCGATTGGCGCTGATGGACGCCGGATTGATTCTTTTACGATTAAGTCCAAAGACAACTGATAATGGATTGCGGATTGCGGATTGCGGATTGCGGATTTAAAAGGAACTTCGAGTTATCAAATCCGCAATCCGCAATCCGCAATCATTTCCCACATCCTTTACTCTTCTCAGACAGCTTCAACCCTGCGCTTTCGAGCAATTTATCCAGATGATAGAACTCGGCGTGCCGTCCGCCGCTTCTGTCAGGATCACTATGCGCGACAAATAAACCATTCGGATAGTCCGGGAGCGATTTTTCTGTCAACGCTATCCCATCAGTCACTTTCAGTGATGTCTTGATCGTGCCGAGATGGTTGAATGATGCGCGGTCGAAGACCTCAAATTCAGTATCGCCCTTTTGATCAGTCACAATGATAAATCCGCTCTTGGCACAACCCGTCAGCGCAATCCCCTCAACCTGGGCTGAAAAATGGCCCTTGCCGAATGCCGTAAGAAACTTGCCATCGAGGTCATAAACCTTGACCTCGTGCCTGTTCTCGTCTGCGACATAAATCTGCTCGCGGTCATTGTCAACGACAACGGTTTCCTGATTGGTCAGCAGCTCTTTTCCGAAATTGATCTCGCGTTTGCCGGTTATGCGCCCATTCTGTTCAGTGAGGCGGTATCGAACTACTTTTTCATCGTCTTTCCCTAATTTCTTCACAATGAAAGCGAAGACTGCGCCATCACTCCGGCGATGATAGAGCGAAATTCCCATAGGTTGTTTCAGGTCTTCAGCGAAAGTTCCGATCAATTCAAAATCCGGGATCGAAAAAACGTAAACGATATTCCCATCGCGATCAGTGATGAAGGCCAGGTCCTTCCGGATAGATCCAATCGGCACACCTTGCAGAATTACCACACCGTTCGGCCGTTTCATTTTTCCGAAACGGCGTACGAATGTAGCTTTCGCATCGGCTTTGAAGACCATCACCTGCCCGCCACCTTTTTCAGTCAGAAACACAAAGCTGTCATCCGGGTTTGGCGCCAGCCATATCGCCGGTGAATCGACGTTTTTGCCCGGGATCGTGATTGCAACCGGTTTCGGCGCTTCAAGGGCAGTTGTCAGAAAAATAGTTAGCCAGCAAAGCGTCTCAATTATCAACAAGTTCATTCAAACTCCTTAGAAATAGTTCGCAGTTCGCAGTTCGCAGTTCGCAGCCTAAAACTCGCAGTTTTCATTCTATTACTACGAACTGCGAACTGCGAACTGTGAACCATTTATGTCTATTTTAACAAAGAACAAACCTTACACAGTCTTAATACCTAATTAATATCGACTTAAACTACAAACGTTAAACTCACATTTATGAACACGGGGACGGCCCTATCTGGCTCATACATCGAATGATATCCATAAGCTTGTCTTTGGCTGATTCAAATGGCAGATTTCTACACGATTGATGATAATCAGAGTATGCTGGAACAGGCTGGGGGGGGATCCCGAGCTTTGTCAGGGGAAAACATGAGAAATTTGCCAGAATCGGCTGTGAATCAATTGAAAGACCAGGTCCTATTAATGGGTGGCGAGGTCGAACGTGCAATTGATCAAGCGACGCGCGCATTAATCGAACGTGACTCTGACCTGGCCGGACAGGTCCTGCGCGATGATGATCGCGTGGACGCACTCGAGCTCGAGTCCGATCAGCTCTACGTCAAGCTGCTCGCGTTGCACTCGTCCGAAGCCCACGACCTGCGACTGATTGTGACTGCTATCAAAATCACACCGATCCTTGAAAGAATAGCTGATCACGCTTGTAACATTGCGCGCGCAGCAATCTACCTCAACGACGAGCCGCAATTGAAGCCATATTTCGATCTCCCGAAGATGAGCTGGCTGGCATGTGAGATGCTGCGCTTATCACTTGATGCCTTTGCGGCGGCCGATGCAGAGTCTGCGCGCGAGGTGATCGAACGCGATGACGAAATAGATAGACTTTATGATCTTATTTTTCACGACCTCCTCAACCGAATGTCACGCGATCCGGCAGCAGCCGGGCGCGCGGCGCGCTTGTTGCTTGTCGCCAAACATTTCGAGCGTATCGGTGATTATGTCACTGATATCTGCGAGTTAATCGTTTACATGAAAGATGCGCTCGTGATTAAGCATAGTCAGTTGGCCAGGTAAATACTGATTGCGGATTGCGGATTGCGGATTGCGGATTTAAAGGAACTTCAAGTTATCAAATCCGCAATCCGCAATCAGTAATACGCAATCAGTAATACGCAACCAAATATGAAACCCTACATACTCATCATTGAAGACGATCCGGATATTGCTGAAAGCATCCGATATAACCTCGAGCGCGAGGGCTCATATGGCGCGCAAGTCGCGCTCACGGGCGAAGAAGGCTTGAATATCGCTCTTGGTAAAGGGCAGATTCGGCGAACTGGAGATCTCGGCCTACATGCGCCGGACTTGATTATTCTCGATCTCAATCTGCCGGGTATGAATGGATTTGAGTTATGTCGCCGTTTTCGAACCGAGGAGATGACGCGGCGCACCCCGATTATCGTGCTGACAGCTCGAACCGAAGAAAATGACAAAGTTCGCGGACTTGATTTAGGCGCTGACGACTATATCACCAAACCGTTCAGTGTGCGGGAGCTCGTGGCTCGCGTTCGTGCGGCGCTGCGGCGTTCAGGTTATGAGTCGCAATCGCCGAAGCGCTACGACGACGGTCTCCTGTGCATTGATTACGCCGATTTTGCCGTCACCTGTCAGGGTCAAAACATCAAGCTCACACGCAAAGAGTTTGCCCTGCTCGCCATCCTCTCTCGCAATAAAGGACGTGTCGTCCCCCGCGAGCAATTGCTCGATCAGGTTTGGGGGTTGGAATATTATGGAGAAGCGCGCACGCTCGATGTTCACATCAGCGGTCTTCGCAAGAAGCTTGGTCTTTGCGGCAGTTGCATTGAAACTGTCATCGGCATCGGATACCGTTTCCGAGGTTGCTCTGAAGTGATTGAAGCGGTCAATGCTTAATACTTTTCATGACGACGCAAGGAAGAAAAATCATCCTCGCCACGGTTGTGATGGTCGCGTTCTTTGCAGCTTACGAGACTGTGAAGACGATGCTTCACCCGGAGATGAGCGTCATCACCTCACATGTCATTTCGACTATCGTGGTTGGGGTTATCACCTTTCTCACCGCCCGCTATGGGATACGCCAGCAAACCAATCTGCTGCGCCAGCGCGAAGAGAGCAATCTGCGCCTGCGAGATGCGCTGGCGAGGGCAGGGCGAGATGACAATCTGTTGCGGTCGATTGTCTCATCAGTAGCGGAAGGTCTGGTCATCACTGACAGCGAATCGAACCTGCTCATCATCAACGATGCCTCCCGCACACTACTCAACATCGGACATCGACCCGCGACAAGATTAACCGACATCAGCCGCGACCCGCAGGTGCACCGTGCTTTTTCGAACGTGCTCGCGACCGGTGAACGTGCCGAAGCACGCATCGAAACGCGATCGGGTGAGGGCAGCGCACAAAACAGGCGCGTTCTTCACCTGCATGCTGCGCCTCTGCGATTGAACGACGGGCAGATCGACGGCGTGGTCGGAGCTTTCATCGACATCACAAAGCTTGAATTGCTCCAACGTATCCGGCAGGAATTTCTCTCGAACGTCTCGCACGAACTGAGAACTCCCCTCGCTTCGATTACGGCCTATGTTGAGACATTACTTGATGGTGGGCTCGACGATAGCGAAAACAGCTTGCGATTTCTTAACACGATCCATCGCAATGCCGAACGAATGCGGGCGCTGGTCAACGATATCTCTGAACTATCGGAGATTGAATCCGGCGCAGTGCAGTTGACCATTGAGTGTTTTCCGCTACGCCAGCTTGTCGATGAGGTTTTTTCCGGGCTGGCGCCGCGCGCCGCGAAATCCGGCGTCTTACTGGAAAATCATGTGGCTGAAATGATACAGGTCACCGCTGACCGTCATCGACTCGAACAAATTCTCATCAACCTCGTGGACAATGCTATAAAATTCAATCATCCGGGCGGTCAAGTTGTCGTCGATGCGGAGAACACGGAAGACGGAAATCACCAGATCATCAAAGTGCGAGATACCGGGCAAGGTATTTCAGCCGAACATCTGCCGCGCGTCTTCGAACGGTTTTACCGTGTCGACAAAGCGCGTTCACGCGAAGCGGGCGGCACAGGTCTGGGGCTCGCCATAGTCAAACACCTCACTCGGATTCTCGGCGGCGAAGCTCACGTCACAAGCGAGGTCGGGGCAGGCAGTGAATTTGCGATCAAACTCCCGAATTCTTCCCCGGTCAAGGCCGACCTGTCTGACACACAAACGGGTACCAGGGCAGTCGCAGTCACGACTCAGTCGGCCTCACACAATCTCAACTGATGATGAACAAGGACACCGATCCAGTAACAGGCGAGCATTTTCAGATCAAAGTCAAACAGCTTCGCAATGAAGCTCGTCTCCCTGCGCAGGCGACCAATTGGGCAGCAGGCGCCGATCTCCATTGCGCTGAAGCTATCAGCTTGCAACCGGGAGAGAGAAAACTCGTCCCGACCGGATTGGCGATCGAGATCCCCGAAGGTTTTTACGGCCGCGTCGCGCCGCGTTCAGGCTTGGCTGTGCGTTATGGCATAGACACACTGGCCGGTATTATTGACAGCGATTTTCGCGGGGAATTGAAAGTGGTGCTGATCAACTTGGGAGATAAGGCCGTCAGTTTCGAAGCCGGTGAACGAATCGCGCAATTACTCATCGAGCGCTCGACAAGGTGTGAATACATCTGGTCCGAAGAACTGAGCGAGACCGAACGAGCTGGTGGCGGATTCGGCTCGACTGGTAAGTGAAGGCAAGGGATTGCGGATTGCGGATTGCGGATTGCAGATTGCGGATTTAAAAGGAACTTAATGTTATCAAATCCGCAATCCGCAATCCGCAATCCGCAATCCTTTATTTGCCCTTCAATCAATACGAGAGGTACGATAGCACTCCCCTTAATCAAAAAAACCTGAGGACGATAACCATGCCGAAAATAATCCTCCGTTTTTCTGCCGCGACCCTGTTCACCCTGATTGCGCTCGCAGCGCTTCCCGTATTCGCGCAAGATGCCGGACAGGTCTTGCGCCTTTCTGTTGGATTCCGAACGCTTAAAAACAGCGTGCCGATGAGCGAGGAGAAACGAAAAGAGGTCGAGCAGCTTGAAGCCAAGGCTAGAACCGCAAATGGTGAAAGGAAGTATGGCGAAGCGATTAAACATTTATCACACGGTATGGCATTAATGCGAAATCAGCCGTGGACGCCTGCGCGTGCGCTTACCACTGCGGCTGATTTCAAGGCCGACCGCGTCATCCTCGAGCCTGGTGATATCGTTAATCTGAAACTATCCCAAATCTACACGCTCGATGAACCAGTTGTCGGAAAACTAAGCGGAACACTCGCGCTCACCCAATCCCAAAATCAGCAACAAGAGACATTGAGAGAGTTGAAAAGTCTGAATGATGTCGAGCCGGATTTCACCCGACCACTCTCAATTGAAGCTAAAATTCCCGACGTCGCAGACGGAGCCTATCAGCTATCTCTGAAACTCATTCCGAAAGAAGGCGAGCCGGTTATAAAAGGCATCCCTGTGCGCATCGCGCGAGGTTTGAACGCTCAAGCCAATACGCTCAAAGCTCACACCGCTTCAATCAAAACCGACTTGCAGAAACGCAATCAGCAGTCGCTCTTGCTTGCGCTTCCCGCAATCGAGTATTCAGCTTCAATGATCGACTTGATCAATGGCGGATCATTTGGACCTGGCGGTCTTGGCATTGATGTGAAAGGTGAGCTGGCGAAAGCTTCTGCCGACCTCAACCAAATTGTCAAAGGTCAAAACCCGCTGCGCATAAAACGTGGGGATATTCGCTGGGCATATCGTTCGGAGGTCGATAACATGCTGCAGCCTTACCGCTTTTACGTTCCGGCAAATTACGATACAACGAAGAAATGGCCGCTGGTGGTCGCGCTCCACGGGATGGGTGGAGACGAGAACAGCTTCTTCAATGCTTACAGCCAGGGCGAGATCAAAAGAATGGCCGAAGCGCGCGGTTATATTGTCGCCTGTCCGAAAGGGCGTTCGCCTGTCTCGATGTATCTTGGGCCCGCTGAACGCGATGTGATCGATGTCATCAAGGAAGTTAAACGCGAGTACTCGATTGACGAAGATCGTGTATATCTCATGGGGCATTCAATGGGCGGCTATGGCACATGGTCGATCTCTGTCAATAATCCCGATCTGTTTGCGGCGATTGCGCCGATCTCCGGCGGAGGCAATCCTATGGTGATGACAAAGCTGCGCGACGCAACGCACATCCCGCAGATTGTCATTCATGGCGATAAAGACCCGACCGTCCACGTCGACGAATCGCGCAAGATGGTCAAGGCCGCACAGGAGCTCGGCATCAAGATCAAATACAATGAAGTGCCTGGCGGAGACCATACAAACATTGTGGTGCCCGCGTTCAAAGACATTTTTGATTTTTTTGACGCGAACAAACGGCAACCGAAAGGCGCAACAATCGCACTGGCGCAATCGAAGCGACCCATTACCTTCGACGATCTTATCTCGATCAAGCGCGTGGCTGATGCGCAGATCTCACCAGACGGCAAATTCGTGGCTTACGTCGTCAACGTCATAGACAAAAATGCAAACCGAGGGAAACGCAGTGTATGTCTCACGCCGACATCCGGCGACGATCCTCCGCGCTGGATAACTTCCGATGGGAATAACGACACGCCGCGCTGGTCGCGCGACGGCAAATATCTGGCGTTTCTCTCATCTCGCGATGGCGCACCGCAGATTTATGTTGCGGACGCACAATTTCTCGTCTCCAACACCGGTGGTGATAATGCGCGCAGAGTGACCAGCTTGCCTGATGGCGTCGCCGATTTCATCTGGTCGCCCGATGGCCGTGCCTTCGCATTGACAACTGAGGTCTATCCCGAATGTGGGGACCTGAAGTGCGTCACCGAGAAAGCGGAGGCGGCGGAAAAGGGAAAGGTCAAAGCCGTTATCGCCGACCGTTTGCTCTTTCGCCACTGGAATTCATTCAAACGCGGCAAACGCTCACATCTCTTCATCGTTCCTGTCGATGGCGGTGATCCGCGCGATTTGACGCCCGGCGATTATGACGTGCCGCCGTTCTCTCTGGGTGATCCGACTGCTTACGACTTCTCGCCCGATTCGCAGGAGCTAGTCTTTGCGCGCAATACCGACAAAGGGGAAGCCATCAGCACAAACAATGACCTCTTCATCGTCTCGGTCAAGGGCGGTGAAGCCAGGCGTATTACGGGCAATAATCCGGGCTCCGATACGACACCACGTTATTCGCCCGATGGTCGCTGGATCGCTTACCGTTCACAAACGCGCAACGGTTATGAATCAGACCGTTTCCGCCTCATGCTCTATGACCGCAAGTCGGGCACTTCGAAAGAAGTAACAACCGGCTTTGATCGTTGGATCGGCGAGCTCGTCTGGGCGCCGGATAGCCAGAACATTTATATCGTCGCCGAAGATCGCGGACGAGAATTGATTGGGATTGCATCAATAAACACCCCTTTCAAGCCAATCATCACAAAGACAGCCAGCAATGGCATCACAATTTCAAGTGATGGCAAAACACTCGCCTTCACACGTTCGAGCCTGGCTATGCCCGCTGAGGTTTTTAAAGCCAATGCTGACGGCAGTGGTGTGACTCAACTAACACGAATAAATGCCGAATTAATGGCTCAGCTCGATCTCAATCCGGCTGAAGATTTCGAGTTTGATGGTGCACGGATGCCCGTAGTCCGTCAGGGGAAACTCGGGCCGGTCAAAGTATCAAGTGATATCGGTCGCGGCAAACCAGTCAAGATTCACGGCTTCATCGTCAAACCGCCGCAATTCGACCGGACGAAAAAATATCCGATGGTCTTATTGATTCACGGCGGCCCGCAAGGCGCCTGGCTTGACAACTGGGGCTACCGATGGAACGCGCAGATGTGGGCGGCGCGCGGTTACGTCACCGTGCTCATCAACCCGCACGGCTCGACGGGCTACGGCCAGGACTTCACCGAGCAGATCAGCGGCGACTGGGGAGGCGCTGTCTACCAGGACTTGATGAAAGGTGTGGATTACATGATCAAGCAGGGCTACGTCGATCCGAATCGTCTGGGCGCGGCGGGCGGCTCGTATGGTGGGTATATGGTCAATTGGATGATGGGCCATACGGACCGTTTCAAAGCCCTGGTGTCGCACGCGGGCGTTTACAACCTGACGAGTATGTATGGTGCGACTGAAGAGCTGTGGTTCACCGAGTGGGAGTTCAAAGGCAATCCATGGGACAACCCTGAGCTTTACACCCGATGGTCGCCGCATCTTTTTGCCAAAAACTTCAAGACTCCAACACTGGTTGTTCACGGCGAACTCGATTACCGCGTGCCGATTGGCGAAGGGCTGCAGCTTTTCACCGCCCTTCAACGCCGCGGCATACCCTCAAAACTTTTATATTATCCGGACGAGGGACATTGGATTCTGAAACCGCAGAACAGCGAGTTGTGGTTCAAAACGGTGCTCGATTGGTTCGATCAGTGGTTGAAGCCGAATGGGATGACGGCTACACGATAGAATGAGGGATTGCGGATTGCGGATTGCGGATTTTTTATATGCAGGAATCGAGTTCAAAACGAAACATGGAAACGACAAATCCGCAATCCGCAATCCGCAATCCGCAATCCCTTTTCTTCCACTTACCCCGAACTGTTCGCATGGCGATCTACCTGCCATTCATCTTGTTACTAATTTTCCTCGGTCTGCGCCAGATCGAGTTTATGGTGACATACCATCCGCTGCCTTACATTCCCGGCCCGAGCTGGACTCCGCCTGCAAACGGCGAGGACGTATGGATCAATGTCGGAGGTGGTGAAAGAGTGCACGGATGGTTCGTGCGCGCGCAAACTCAGCCGGCATTTGCCACAGTGCTCCTCTGTCACGGCAACGGCGGCAATTTAACCTATGTCGCATGGGTCGCTGAAGATTTGTCTGGCCGCAATCTGGACGTTTTGATCTTCGATTATCGCGGCTATGGTCGTAGCGAGGGGAAGATCACGGATGAATGGGGCCTGTTTGCCGACACCGAGGCTGCTTACGATTACCTGATCCGTGAACGCGGCGTGAAAGTTGAAAAGCTCGTGCTCTATGGCGAATCACTGGGCACAACGGCTGCGATCGATGTCGCCTCACGCCGTCCCTGCGGCGCATTGATCGTCGAATCGGGTTTGAGTTCAGCGAGTGATATGGGCGTGATCGCTCTCCCCTGGCTTCCGCGATGGCTGCACCGGCTGGGCAAGAATCGTTTTGAATCGGCGCGCAAGATTGCGAACGTGAAATGCCCGGTGCTGGTCACACACGGAACGGATGATAGCGTGATTCCGGTTGAGCAGGGGCGCAAGCTTTTTGAGGCTGCGCCTGAACCGAAGAAGGTGAACATCGTTGAAGGAGGCGATCACAATTTGTTCGGGAGTGGTGGGAGCGCGTATCTTGAGCAGATTGTCGGGTTCATTCGTGAAGCTGCGACGAAATAATTTAGAACATTTAGTTAATCACATCCGATTCAAAATCTCCTCGATCTGTTCCTTACGACTGCGGCTCAGACGGAGTGATATCCCATCCTCTAGTATCACGACATATTCCCCGCCGGGACGCGTCTGCACCTGCTTGACCCGGCTGAGATTGATGATCGTCGAGCGGTGAATGCGGTAAAATCGCGCCGGGTCGAGTTTCGCTTCCATCTCCGCCATGGTTTCGCGCAGCAGGTGCGACTGTCCGCCGACGTGCAGACAGACGTAATAGTCAGCCGCTTCGATCCAGTCTATTTCCTCCGCCTTGACGAAAAAGATACGGCTGGCAGATTTGATCAGGAACTTTTCCTCATATTCAGGTTTCGATTGAGGTACAGGACGGCTCTCTTCACGCTCGAGCAATGCAAGCAGTTTCTGTTTCAGCCCGGCGGCCTCGCGTTGTTCGATTTGAACTTTGGCCCGTCCGATGGCCAGAGCGAAGCGTTCGTCATCGAAGGGCTTGAGCAGATAATCGAGCGCTTGCACTTCGAAGGCCTTGAGTGCGTATACGTCGTAGGCGGTCACGAAGATGAGAGCGGGAATCCGTTCGATCTCAATCTGTTTCAGCACGTCGAATCCGCTCATCTCAGGCATTTGCACATCGAGAAAAAGCAGGTCCGGCGGATCAGCCTGGATCAGTTTGACAGCATGCGCCCCGCTGCCGCATTCGCCCACAAGCTCTATATCCGGATAGCCGCGGAGCAAGGCGCGAATGTTGCGGCGCGCGATCGGTTCGTCATCAACTATCAACGTCCTGATCTTTTTTCTGGTCTTGTCCATTGCGCGCGCCTTCCATCGGCAGGAAAGGAATCGTCAGCGTGGCTTCCACTCCGCGAGTATCGCGATTATTCACTTCGAGCCGCCCCGCTTCGCCGTAGAGTTGCTCGATCCTCGCGCGGGTGTTGGTCAGCCCGATGCCATCGCAATTCTCGATTCGCCAGGTGGCCGGCAAAGTCGGCCCGTCGTTGTAGATATTGATTTCCAGATGGCCGTTGCGTCGGCCGGCGCTCAATACGACTACACCCCCGGCGTTGCGCGCGGCGATGCCGTGCCGAATGGCGTTCTCGACGATTGGTTGCAGGATAAGACTCGGCACCTTCGCGTCAAGCGCATCTCTGTCAATCTTCATCTCCACCCTGAGCCGGTCTGAGAACCGCATCTGTTGAATATCGAGATAGCGTTCCAAAAATTCCACCTCCTCGCGCAGCGAAACTTCCTGCCGGCCGGCATGCTCGAGCACGTGACGCAGCAGATCGCTCAAGCCGGTGGTCATGCGAACAGCATCCTTGTTCTCCTCATTGCGAATCAACCCGACGATGCTGTTGAGCGTGTTGAAAAGGAAGTGCGGCTGGAGTTGCAATCGAAGAGTTTCAAGCTGCGCCTGTGAAAGCTGCGCGCGTAATTCCGCGGCCTGCAGCTCTTTCTCGCGGTATTTGTGATAGTAATCGAATGCGAGCCCGACGCCAAGAATCGCGCAGTAGGTGAACAGATCGAGATGAAAGTACATGCCGATAAAATGCAGGAACTGGTCGAAGAGAGAAATTTGCCAGTTCGGAAAAATCTCCAGTGCGCGTGTGAGGTAAGTATAAGCAGCTATGTAAATGAGCGAGATCAGCGAGCCGCAGAGCAGATGTGCGATCAAATTGCGCAGCCAGTGAGACGGCTCCGGCTTGAAGCGGCGCCCCGCCCAGAGAATCAGAGGCGTCAGCAACAGCCAGACGTAGTAGACCAGCAATTGCCAGATCGCAAGCCGCTGCCATGAGGGATCCTGACCTGAAGTTTCAAAACCAAAATAGACCTGACTGGCGCCCAGCAACCCTGCCAGAGTACAGAATCCCAGGATCAGCGCCATTAAATGCCAACGCTGCGGTTTCGAAAAAACTTCGGTTTTACTCGTCGCTGACTTTATACCTGGCATCGTCTTTCGTTCTGCCGCGCCACCAGCACATCACATCAATCGCTTCACTCCTGCAGTTATCAGCGCGGCGCGATCGGTATGTTTGAAGCGCGACCGGAGCGTCCCGCACTGATCTATCAGATAAATGTCAGTCGTGTGACTGACGTGATAGCCGAGCGCCGAATCCGACTTCTCGATCTCGTATTTCGCGCCGTATTGTTTAACGACTGCGTCAATCTCCTCCTTCTTTCCGGTCAGCGCGGCAGTGTGCGCGGAGAAATATTGAACATACTCACGCAAGACCTGAACGGTATCGCGCTGCGGATCAACACTGATGAAAACGGCCATCGCTTTGTCACGATCCTGGCCGAGCTGCCTGAATACGGTGTTGATTCGGCCCAGGATTACCGGGCAGGCCTCGGTGCAGGAAGTGTATCCGAAAAAGAGCAGAAGTGCTCTCCCCCGCTGATCTCTCAGCCGAAACTTCGCGCCGTTGTGGTCGGTGAGAGAAAAATCACTACTGCCGGCAGCCCCTGGGCTGCATTGCTCAGGGATCGTTGGGGGATAGATCGACTGAGCGCCGAGGAGAATGAGAAGCAGCCATTTGGAGACCATCCGTCGCACCTCCTTCACTCTGCCAATCTCTTTCTGATCGGCACCATCACCGTTTTACTGATGGAGTTTTCAAACTCCAGAGTCAGCGCCACCCGATCGCCTTCTTTCACAGGCGCTTTTAAATCAATCAACATGATGTGCAGTTCGCCCGTGAGCTCGGTTGAGCCGACCGGCAGCCGGATGCGGTCGAGCTTTCGCATCCGCATCATTCCATTGTCCATCTCCGCCCGATGCAGTTCCACGGTTCCAGCGATATCGGCTCTTGCCGCGATCAGTGCGGTCTCCCTCCCACTCAGATTTTCAATGACCATGTGCGCAGCTGTCAGTCGGGTGGATGGAGGCATCTCCCGAATCCATGCATCCCGGATAACAATCTTCTCTGCGGCAACCGAATTGCCTCTTGGCTGCGCCGATTTTGCGCCCGTGCGCACGACCCTCAGCCTGACGCTCACAGTTCTATTGCCCGCCGGCTGCGCCTCTGCTGCGCCGCTCCATTCGCTGCCGTCTTCATCGCTGAATTTCCAGGCGCTCCGGTTCGCCGCGCGATTTGAGCCTCTTTGTTCCACCCACTGATTTGCTACCAGGCTGTCGCCGATCAGTTTCAGCAGATCTGCAGGCGAAGCATCACCCTCAACCTGCCATTTGACTTCCCAGTTGCGCGTGGCGCCTTCGGTGCTCAGCACTTTGTATTGTGCGCCCTGCGGCACCGGCAGGCGCAGGTTTCTACCGAACACTCTTCTGATGTGACGATCGGCGAAGCTGGCGCGGGCATAATTCGAATCGGCCTTCCAGTCGTATTCCATATTGAGCGCCACCATCTGAGCCCGCGCCTTTCCAAAGAGCTTCGAGACTACATACAACGAACCGTCCACGCCCGATGAAATCCCAGCTGTGGTGATGAATTTTCCATTATCCACATAACGCTGATCTCTGACGACCTTGACCTTCGGCGCAACAGCAGGCAAGCCGTCAATGAGGTCATAGAAGGTGGTGGCCGTGAGGCCATCAAGTAGACCGGTCTTCGCCAGAATATAGACGCCATTACAGACCGACAGGACATACTCAGCCTGCTTCGATCTTTCCTGAATCCATTTGATCACGCGCGCGTCTTGTTGTGTGGCCGTGACCCCACCGCCTGGAATGAGCAAGACGTTTGCCTCAGGCGCGTCATCAAGTGTGTAGTGTGGAGTAACCTTCATACCCATCGCGGTCGTGATTATGGCCGGACTGACGGCAACAGTGAAGACATCCAGCCCGGCTTGCCCGAAAACTTCATACGGGCCGGCATAATCGATAATCTGCACCCCGTCGAAAATCAGGATCGCGGCCTTCTTCCTATCGGGCGGCGGATTCTGAGGCGCGACGGGCATGGCCGCAGTTCCTTTCAATATCAGTTGCATACCACAGACAGAGCAGTAGCCTGGCTTATCATAGACGTGGTCGTCATTGCCGCATCCGCAGGGCGGACAAACATACTCCCCATCAGTCATATCAGGTTTGGCCGTTGCTCCTCGTGAGTCGGACATTCCCAATGAAAGAGCCGTGACAAGCAGTAACACCAATGCAAAGTTTCGTTGCATAAGACGCTTCCTCCCATTTCGCCAATTTCGCGTGTCTCGCGGTAACAGCTCAGCCGGTGGTGCAGTCCGGGGAGCGTCAGCGACCTGAGCCTTGATAAAACGACCTCTTGTCGAGGTGCAGGTCGCTGACGCTCCC
>JAKEHZ010000162.1 GCA_022614735.1 Acidobacteriota bacterium
CTAACTTTTCAGCTGCCCCATGATATGGCGCATCCGTGCAACGAGCTTAACCAGATGCGCGTCGTCAAGCTGCTCTCCCTTCAAGACCAAATCGCCCTCGCTCAATGCCTGACGCACTTCTATTTCTGAAATTGGCAAACGCTGACGGCGCAAACTCGCAATTATTTCCTCTGCCCCCGCGCGTGAAGAGAGTCCAAGGCGGCGGCAAAGCTGTGCTTTGAATCTCGGAAAGATGTTCTCAACAGCTAGATCGCGCGCTCGTGCAACCTGCTGCAAATTTGCCATCGAACTAACGAATTCGAGCGGGGAATGACGATCGACCTGCGGCAACGGCAATGGACGAGCGAATCGTTTGCCATAAGAGTAGATGATCAACAGACTCAGCAATACTCCCTGCACCATCAGCCAGGGCATTGGTGTGCCACGAAAATAGGTCACCAGCGGGTTATTTTCGTTACGGTAGCCGTGATGGAATTCGTCAAAGAAAATACGGCGCACAATGTTTTTCTCACTTGCACTGAGTGTATTGATCAGATTGAGCGCGAGCGTGAGATTCGATCCGTGCGCGATGCCGTTGTTGGCGATAACGAATGGATCAGAGAGAAAGATAAGTCGCCCCTTCCCATATTTGAAATCGGCCAGAATTGCCCCGTCTTTATCGCCGATGTGAACTACCGGAGCATAAAGTAACATATCGAATTCTTCTTCAGTCGTGGGTTCGGGTGATGGAGGTGGACTGGTGGTTTCGGGCGCTGTCCCCTCTTTTCCTTCCTCAGTCTGCAAGATCTCTTTCTCCGGCAGCTTGAATGTGATTCGAGCCGCGAGTTGAGAGAGAGCAAGTCCGCGCAGGTCCTTCGTCAATTCCGTCGGCTGCGCGATTAGTTCATCACTCCTGCGATAGATGAGCATTTCCGGCGTCACCTTCCACGGCGGACTGTAGGCTGGGATTTCAGAATGGATAAGTGGATCGCCGAATTGTGCAACCGGATGCCGGCTGACGATCAGAGCATTGCCGCCGGCTGCAATCCATTTTTGCAGCGATAGCGCTTCGTCAGACGAAAGCGATCTTTCAGACTTAAATGGGCCAACGGCAATGAGCAGTGCATCCCCGGCTTTTTCTCCAAGCGAGAGATAACTCTCGCGCCAACGCGCGACAGGCTTACCCGATTCTTCGAGCAGTTGATAGAACGCTCGCGTTCCAGTCGGGCCAGTGCTGTAGCTTGAGCGAATTGGCTGTAATTCACTCTCCTCGGGCCGGTCGAATTCGATGCTACCTGCGGCGCTCAATGCGATGAGCACCGCAAGAATAATCAAAAAACTGATGATGATACTGAAGTAACGACGCATAGATAATGGAGTGACGGGAGACTAAACCGAAACGCGTGACATTGGGACACCGAAATCAACCACGGATTGACACGGATGCGACGGATTAACGCGGATTAAATCCGCGCAAATCCGTGGTTGATTCGTACCAATCTTATGTGCTTTCGTTTAGGCGACGGGGAGACGGGGAGAAGAACACAATCTCGCTCCGTCGCCCCGTCGCCCCGTCGCCTAGTCTCCCCGTCACAACTTCGTAGCCTCCTGATAGCGTGAAATGTATCCTTCAAACTCGTCCTCAGTCGCACGTCGCTGTCCATACCAAATTTTCTCGAATGTCCCGGTCATTATCGAAAAGATCGGAAGTATCTCTCGCTCTGATCTCAAAGCAACAAGGTAATCGTGATTGGTCTTCGACCGGTGCAAACGTAATTTACCGCGCTGTTCCAGTTCGAAGAGCAGTGCGATGTATACGCGGCGAATTGCGGTGCGGTAATCACCTTGCTTTGCAAACTCGGTAGCACTTTCGAGTAGGTCTGCAACAGTGACATCTTCAGCTATCAACTCGCCCAACACTTCTCGCATCTCTTTCTCTTTTTCGGCATTGCGACGCCGACGTTTAATCAGCTGAACCGCACCGAAAACGGACGCGGCAAGAACGATTAAGACAATCAAGATGCGGAAACCTGTGATTATCCCTCCGCTTGCCCCGCTCGGCCCCCTTCCAGGTGATGGCTCAATCTGTCTCAGGAAACGCACAAAGGCATCCCACAGTCTTCTGAGCAAACTCTTAACTGTCGATTCTTTCTGTTTTTCAGAGCGGTATTCGGTACGTCCGAGGATGCCTTCGAGGTGAGCCCGTCGATCATCTGCTTTCAGCCCATGTTGCATTTCCGCAGCATTTACCCGTTCCTGAAGAACGAACAAACGGTCTGCGATTTCGATCAGCATAGACCGTCGTTGTTCGATGTCACCGTTGGCGTTCTTGACGACGTTGCCGATTGCTTCATGCAGCCAGGAGTTGTCAACGCGCACGACCTGGTCACGGAATTCGACCTCTTCCTGCTGTGGAAGCAGACGCCTGACAACTGACATTTTATCGAGCACTATATTTGCAGGGTAATCGCCCTCAATCAAATCGTCGACGACCGCTTCTGCCCGCATGAGTCTGCCTGTGTAATCCTTTAAAGGGACAGACGCGCCAGCTGGTGAGATGATAAAAAAACAGGCAACCCATGCCAGATAAAACCGATAATCTCTGTGGATTTTCCGAATCCTCATTGTTGTCTAAAAAAGGGACCCGCAGACACGACAGAACCGGTCTTCGACACCAGCTTGTGTACCACACCACTGGCAGTTTTTACCCGCCCCATCAGGTCGAGCCGTAACGATGGTTTCAGCAATCTTAGGATTGGTTGTAACAACCGTTTCTGCTTCCTGCTCGACTACGGGTAATCGGGGTATTGGCGCCTCAGCCGAGGCAAAATTAAGTTCATCAGCGGACCGATTGAACTCCCCCAAGGCCCCCAAGGTTTGATTCGAAGATGACGAACCGATGGTTATCGGCTGATAATCTCTGAGACCGAGGACTGAAGGTATTCCAAAGTTCACGACCGGCTCGGGCGAGCTGTGAGAGCTGTGGATTTCCGGCAGCTGTGGCGAGGGAGGAGCCGGCAACAGGCGATTAGCCAGCAACTCGACATCGAAACCTTCCTTGCGGACACGGCTGTCGAGGTAAAGAAGCGTAAAGCCGAGCATAACGATCGGCGCAATCAAAATTTCGCTCAGTTGCGTTAAGGATTGTTGTGCGATGCCATACCAAAGCGGGTCTTCGCCGTTGAACGGATTAATGTCCACACCAACCAGGTAGGCATACCAGCCCAGCGGAACCATGAGGAGCAGCCAGAGTGACATCGCGACGTAAAACCAGAAGAGGATGATCGCGCCAATGCGGAATACTTCTCCCCTGGCGAGGTTGAAGCTGCGGCTGATCGAACTGGAAACACCCTTGCCTTCGACCATGAGAACCTGAGGCACGTAAACAACGCGGCTGTAAACCATGAGCGACGCAATTGCGGCGACGACGATCAACAAAATGCCGAAAATGAAATTTGCGATCATCTGAGCCCAATAAGGTAAACTGCCGCCGACAGTTGCCGCAAGGACGCCGTAAATTGAAATCAGAATCGTCACTATGAAAATCATCACCATTCCGAAGACAATTACCAGCAGGGCAACCATGAACGTTGCACCGATAAGCGACCACAACCTTTCCCGCACTGCCCGATAAACATCACGCGCGCGCAGCGGAGTCCCATCGAAGAAATGATAGACAAGCGAGCGAGATGCTCCGCCGAGCACAGCATAAAAAGCTGCCTGACCAATCACGTAAAGCAATGAACCGCCGATGATCAACAGAACCGTCGAGGCCACTCGCGTGTCCCCACGCTCCAACGAAAAATTGTGCATACCGATTGAATAAAGGATCACGCCAGCATATGCCACGATGCTTGGTGCGAGGACAATCCGCAACAAGACAAGGAAATTGCGCCGGTAGAGCCTCACTGCACGATCAATAATGTCACCGGCAGACATCGGGGTGAGTGTGAAAGTGTCAAAGGAGTCGTTCATATATTACATCTTAAGCGATTTTATACGCGCTTGAAAAAGAGTAAAAGTCGGGATAGAAATGGGCATGAGATGATCTATCCCCTTCATCACGGACAATGGCCTGGAACTATGACAACTACTAGGAGCGCAAGCGCTCCTAGTAGTTGCAGAGGAGAATCCCTTGAAAAAATTAATTGTCACCTCCCTCGGCTGCCTTTTCGCATTGACAACTCTGACACCGTCTCTGGCAGGCTCAAAGGCTGAAGCCCGCGAGCGTGCGCAAAAAGCCGCATCGGCTTTTCAGGAAATAATGTCCGCTCCCGATCAGACAATCCCACAGGAACTGCTCGATCGAGCGCATTGTGTTGCTGTCTTTCCTTCGGTCATCAAAGGCGGTTTTGTCTTCGGCGGGCAATACGGTAAAGGTCTGATCGCTTGTCGTCGCCAGCAGGGTACCTGGGGAGCCCCGGCTTATTTCACCATCGGCGGCGGAAGCTTCGGGCTGCAGATTGGCGGACAAGCTGTTGATCTGGTGCTCTTAATCATGAATCAATCCGGCGTTGAAGGATTGTTGCAAGATAAATTCGAGATCGGCGCCGGGGCTGCTGCATCCGCCGGTCCGATTGGTCGTAACACCCACGCCTCGACAGATCTCCTGCTTAAATCACAAATCCTCTCGTACTCACGCAGCAAAGGACTTTTTGCCGGTCTTGAGTTGAAGGGTGCGGTCATCCAGCAGGACAAAAAAGCCAATCAGGATATCTATGGGCAAGAAATTTCAGCGCGCGAGATTATCATCGATGGCAAAGCACGCACCCCTTCATCGATAATCGTCTTTCCACAGACCCTGCGCAAGTTCTCATCGAAAATCATCCGGAAGTAGATTCGGATATCAGAAAAGAAGGGGCTAGAGGCTGGGAGCTGGAGGCTTAATTCTGTCCAGCCCACAGCCTCCAGCCCCCAGCCTCTAGCCCCTTCTTTTCTTCTTGTACCACTCAATCGTCTGCCGCAACCCCTCGTCAAAACTGATGCGGGCGCGGAAACCGAACTCGTCTTCTGCGCGCGTGACATCCAGTCGGCGTCGCGGCTGACCATCGGGCTGCGAGGCATCCCATTCAATGCGGCCATGAAAGCCAGTCATCTCAACAATTTTCTGGGCCAGATCTTTGATCGAAATCTCAAAGCCTGCGCCAAGATTGACCGGGTCTGATTTGTCATATTTCTCGGCGGCAAGCAGGATGCCTTCCGCACAATCTTCAGCGTGCAGAAATTCGCGCGTGACACTCCCTGTGCCCCAGCACATGATTTTCTCGTTGCCATTTTCAATTGCTTCCAGACATTTGCGAATCAGCGCAGGAATGACGTGAGAGACCTGCTGGTCGAAGTTATCACGAGGCCCATAGAGATTGACGGGCAGCAGAGAGATCGAATTGAACCCGTATTGTTCGCGGTAGGCTTGTGATTGCACGATCATCATCTTTTTAGCCAACCCATAGGGCGCATTGGTCTCCTCGGGATAACCGTTCCAGAGGTCATCTTCTTTGAATGGGACCCGGGTAAATTTGGGATAGCTGCAAATTGTGCCCGTGGCGATGAATTTCTTGACACTGCGCAGTCGAGCCTCTTCCATCAACTGCACGCCCATCATCAGATTGTCGTAAAAATAGCGTCCCGGATTAGCGCGGTTGGCTCCGATGCCACCTACGATTGCCGCCAGATGGATGACCAGATCAGGTTCGACATCGTCGTACATCCGTCGCACATTTTCGATCCTGACCAGGTCGTAATCATTTCTGCGCGGCACAAAGATGTCCTCAACACCACGCGCGCGAAGCTTTTCAACGACGTAGGAGCCAAGAAAGCCCGCGCCACCAGTGACTATAATTCGTTCGTAAGGAAATTTGTTCGTCATATCTTTTCAGGTGAGGTTATTTTTCTTCTTTAAATCCGCCAGATCGGCATCAATCATCATTCTGACCAATTCCTTAAAAGTAACTTTCGGTTCCCAGCCCAATTTCTGTCTCGCCTTTGAAGAATCGCCGATCAGCAGATCAACTTCAGCGGGGCGGAAATAACGTGGGTCAATCTCGACAAATTGCTTCCAGTCGAGATCGAGACAACCGAATGCCTCATGGAGGAAATCGCGCACCGAATGAGTCTCGCCCGTCGCGATGACATAATCATCAGGCTCGTCCTGTTGCAACATCAACCACATAGCGGTTACAAAGTCACCGGCATAGCCCCAATCGCGCTTTGCGTCGAGATTTCCCAGGTAGAGTTTGTCTTGTAAACCGAGTTTGATGGCTGCAGCGGCTCGCGTGATCTTGCGAGTCACAAAGGTCTCTCCGCGACGCTCACTTTCGTGGTTGAAAAGTATGCCGTTGCACGCGAACAGACCGTAGCTCTCCCGGTAATTGACAGTGATCCAGTAAGAGTAGAGCTTGGCGATAGCGTAAGGACTGCGAGGATAAAACGGAGTCGTTTCGCGCTGTGGGATCTCCTGCGCTTTACCGAACAGCTCGGAGGAGGAGGCTTGATAAAACCTCGTCTTATGAAGCCCGGTTTCGCGGATCGCTTCCAGCAGTCGCAGCGTTCCCAGACCGCCAACCTCCGCAGTGTATTCGGGAATATCGAAGCTCACGCGGACATGAGATTGCGCGCCGAGGTTATAAATCTCGTCCGGCTCCACGTCGCGCAAGATTTTGTTGAGAGAGCTGGCATCGTTCAGATCGCCATAGACCAGATGCATTCGACGTCCGGATTCGTGGGGGTCCTGGTAGATGTGATCAACACGTTCAGTGTTAAACGTGCTGGCACGGCGGATAATCCCATAGACTTCGTAGCCTTTGCCGAGCAGCAACTCAGTCAGATAACTGCCGTCCTGTCCGGTTATTCCTGTAATCAGCGCTTTCTTGGGCATAGTAAAGATTGTTCTATTCCGTAGGTTTTCTATCGAGGGGGCAAAGAGAAGCCGCAATACTACAGGCAAGGGCGCGAGAGCAGCAAGCATTTTTGTAGTGCGGTCGAAATTTGAAATTTGAAGATGTGGGTGTTAGATTGGCTCTGCCTTTATGCCGATCAAGTTGCTCGCACTCGACATCGACGGAACGCTGCTCACGCCGCGAGGCGAACTCACACCACGAAATCAAGCCGCCATCAACGAAGCGCTCAGCCGAGGTGTTCAGATCGTCCTCCTTACCGGCCGGCGCTTTGGCTCGGCATACCTGCTCTTGCAAGAATTCAAACTCGACTTGCCCCTGATCTCGCACAACGGCGCGTTAACTAAGGATACCAGGACGCTCGTAACACTCAACCTGCATTCGCTGGAAATCGAAACTTCACGCGGCATCATCAGAACAGCCCGCGAACATGGTGTAGACATGATCTGCTGCTGCGATGAGACGTGCGGCATCGGTAAGATGGTCATCGAAGGCGTCTCTGAATCGAACATATCGTTACAACGCTACCTCAACAAGTACCGAGATGCAGTCGTCGAAGCGCCCGATTTGCTCGAATACGTCAAAGATCCACCGATTCAGATAATGTTCTCAGGGCACTGCGCTCAGATGGACGAATTTGCCGAACAGATGCATGCAGTGATGGGCGAGCAGGTTCGCCTCTTCAAAACAAGGTATCCTCAGGCTGATCTAATGATCCTCGATGCAGTCAATTTTCGAGCATCGAAGGGGGATAGCCTGGCGAAGATTGCTGATCAACTCGGTGTGGAGCGTGGAGAGGTAATGGCAATTGGCGACAACCACAATGATCTGACAATGCTCAGCTACGCAGGTCTGGGTGTGGTGATGGCAAATGCAGAAGACGAGCTGAAACGACAAGGCTTCTCGTTGACGTCCTCAAACGAAAAGGATGGTGTGGCAGAGGCTATTGAGAAATATATCATTGCGAGTTACTGATTGCGGATTGCGGACTACTGATCGCGGATTGCGGATTGCGGATTGCGGATTTAAAGGAACCCAGCACCTGAATTGCTGATTTCTTTTCAAATCCGCAATCCGCAATCCGCAATCCGCAATCAGTAGTCCGCAATCAGTAGTCCGCAATAAATCAAAAGGAGCAAAAATGTCCGAAACTAAAAATCGCACGGCAGTCATTGAATCAAGCAAGGGAACGATCAAATTTGTCCTTCACGAAGACCTGGCGCCGATCACTGCCGCCAATTTTATTGAATTAGCCGAAAAGAAGTTTTATGACGGCTTAAAGTTCCATCGTGTCGAACCAAACTTCGTCATTCAAGGCGGCTGTCCCCATGGGACCGGCACAGGTGGATCAGGCAAAAATATTCCACTCGAAGTCAAACCGAACTTGAAGCACGGCGATGCCGGCGCAGTGGCGATGGCTCGTTCGTCTGACCCGAACAGTGCGAGCTCACAGTTTTACATCACTCTTTCTCCGACGCCATTTCTCGATAACAATTATGCTGTCTTTGGCCGCGTGACTGAAGGGATGGATGTCGTGCGACAGATTCGCGTTGGCGATGTGATGAATCAGGTTTACATCGTCAATGAGTAAGAATGAGCGGGGGAGTGGGGATTGCGGATTGCGGATTGCGGATTGCGGATTGCGGATTTGAAGAGAAGATTTCCATAATC
>JAKEHZ010000163.1 GCA_022614735.1 Acidobacteriota bacterium
CCTCTCTTTTTTTCATTCGCGGTGGAGAATGAAAGTTCATGGAGGGCTCTGCGGTGAACCACAAACTGTTAACTACTTTTAGCGTCCTATGAAACATGCCTCTTTTCTCTCTGTTTTGCTTTCTCCCGTTTACGAACTTGACGCCACTGGGCTGCGAGCCGCCGCAGTGACCCCGTTAAGCGATTCCTGAAGCCAGCAACGCGCCTGTTCAATCGATGCGAAATCAGCAAAAACCGGAAGCTGGCGCGAGGGACCAAGCGCGACGACCACACGGCTGAATGGGAGTGGGATGCACCCTTGTCATCCGCTCGCCCATCCCCATCTCCAGATTCGCGAACGGCGGCAGCAAGCGCGCTTCACATAAGTAGGCAATCTCGGCTGCTTCATCCGGATTGGCCCGATGGAAGAGTTCACCGAGCAAATGGTACATCTCCAATCGCCCGGTGACGGCCTCCAATCGCTCAAAGTATGTGCTCAGCTCATCAAAGCGCATCTTTTAGCCGCTGCAATGTCATTTCACTCTTAGGTTCTTCCTGATTTCAATCCCTTTGTCACAAATTGCCCCTCATCCTGATCTTGATAATCTTTGCGTTGAATTAGCTCCTCTGCAACTACTGGGAGCGCTTGCGCTCCCAGTAGTTGTCATTGTATTGCTGAGGATATGATGTCTTTTCAGCCGATTTTGTTCGTGCCTTTGATCTGATCTTGGCATAGAAGCTGCTTGCATACTCTACGCATAGCGGTTCGAGATGGAGTGACGAGATGTTGAGCGTTTAGATTTAATTGCTTACAAAAGTGAGCGACCAGTGGTTTAAGAACAAAGGACTTAGGGCATTGCCAAACGGGTTTGTCCAACGCAAGTAATGATCAACGAAGAGATAGCCGACATATTCGAGAAGATGTCGCGCGTGCTGGCGTTCAAGGGAGCGAATCGCTTCCGCGCCTTGGCCTATGAACGCGCCGCACGTTCGCTTCGCGACCTCGAGGAAGACCTGCCTGAAATGGCGCGCGAGGGAAAGCTCGAAGATATTCCCGGGATCGGCAAAGACCTCGCCGGAAAGATCCAGGAGTACATCAAAACAAAACGCATCCGTCAGTGCGACCAGGAGCGTCGCGATGTCCCTGAAGGTCTGATCGCGCTGATGGACATCCCCGGCCTGGGGCCCAAAACCCTATCGCTGCTGCACGAAAAATATCAGATCAGGGACCTTGATGACCTGAGACGTGCGCTCGATACAGGCAAACTTGAAAAGCTTCGCGGGTTTGGCAAAAAGAAGATTGACAATATTCAGCGCGGCATCAATCTCTGGCTGGCGCGCCATCAGCGTATGCCGCTCGGTATTGCCTTGCCACTGGCGGAAAAACTTCTGGATGACCTGAATGGGATCAAACAGGTCGAGCGCGCCGATATTGCCGGATCGCTGCGCCGCCGGCGCGAGACCATAGGCGATATTGATCTGCTGGTGATCTCAACAGACAGCCCGCGAGCGCTTCGCGAATTCACGAAACTTCCATCCGTCAAGCAAGTGATCGGACTCGGCGATACACGTGCAACGGTGATCATCGAGGGCGGCATTCAGGTGGATGTGCGCTCCGTAGCGAGAGAATCTTACGGCGCGGCGCTCCAGTATTTCACCGGCTCGAAGCAACACAACATTCACCTGCGCACACTGGCTCAGAAGAAGGGACTGAAGCTCAATGAATACGGGGTCTTCCGCGGTGAAAAGCGTCTGGGCGGCGCGAGAGAAGACGAAGTCTATCGTCTGGTGGGAGTGCCAGTGATGCCGCCCGAGTTGCGCGAAGATCACGGCGAAATCGAAGCAGCAATGGAAGGGCGTTTGCCGAAACTCGTCGACCTCCCCGACTTGCGCGGCGACCTCCACATGCACACGAATTACTCCGACGGCCGCGCAACGATCGCAGAGATGGTCGAAGGCGCTGCCGCGCTCGGCTATGACTACATCGCATTGACCGACCATTCGCCTTCAGCCCGTATCGCCAATGGGCTCGATCGGAAGCGCCTGGAAGCAAAGATCGAGGAGCTTGAACGCGTGCGAAAACAGCGCGGCGAACGCAGGCCGCGGATACTGCTCGGCGTCGAAGTTGACATTCTGGCCGACGGTAGACTGGATTATCCCGATGAAATCATCGCGCGCTGCGATGTAGTTGTGGCCGCCGTTCATTCTTCCTTTCGCCAGAGCCGTGACCGCATGACAAAGCGCCTTCTCGATGCGATAGCCAATCCCTA
The DNA here is from genome assembly GCA_022614735.1 of Acidobacteriota bacterium. Lineage (GTDB taxonomy): Bacteria > Acidobacteriota > Blastocatellia > RBC074 > RBC074 > JAKEHZ01. The sequence goes on from JAKEHZ010000163.1 coordinate 2,249, forward strand.
CGTTCACATCCTCGCGCATCCATTGACGCGGTTGATGGGCAGCCGTGATGCGGTTGAGTTTGATTTCGAACGAATAGTCGAAGCTGCTGTTGAAGCAGGCGTCGCGCTGGAAGTGAACGCACAGCCACTGCGTCTTGACCTGACCGATGCGATGGCACGCGCGGCGCAGGAGGCAGGCGCGGTGCTAGCGATCAACACTGATGCTCACAGCGTGGCGCAACTCGAATTGATTCGTTATGGAGTTTCCCAGGCGAGGCGCGGCTGGATTGAAGCTCGCTCGGTAGTGAATTCGTGGCCCTGGACCAAATTTAGCCGCTGGCTGGGTCAGCGACGAAAACGAAAGTCAAAAGCTGCCTGAGAGACTAACGTCACCCTCCACAACTTTTTACTTCCCCGATCTTCCCAGAGAGAAACTCAATGAGATGAACGACCTGGACCGACAAATCGCATACGACGCAGGATGCTCTTGAGCCAGCCCTCACTTTTTTGGGTCGTCGTGGGCTCAACAGGTTCTACCGCTTCAACCGGATCGGGCATCGCACGACGACCGGTCACATGGTCAATGTGAATGCGGTAATAAATCGGAATCAATTCAGCTGTAGCATCGAGGTGGGCAGTCACAACGTAGGCCGGCTCCCACCACATCGCCCGATGCTGGAGCAGCTCGTGAGCAAGTATACGCTGCGCCTTCCATTCAGGGGTATCCGGCAATTCCTCATAATGACCCTGGACGACGACACTCATCCAATGATGGTGATTGATTATTTCGTCTGCTTCAACACAGACCCGAGGATTGGCACGCATCCATTCGATCTTCTGACCGAGCGTTGCAAAACTGTAGAGATACCTTTGACGGTAAGCGAAATAGATTGGCACGACGTAAGGCTGATTGTTGTGTGAACATGCCAGTCGCCCAAGTCCAAGGCGTGTCAGGACCTTAATACATTCAATATCTGTAAGCTCAAGGATTAACATCACACATCGCCCGTATCCCCGCAGGCCCCCCCAATGCCGATCTAATAGCAATAGTTATTCCATTCAGTCACCGACAAGAAACGACGTTATAAACCGCGGTCGTCACACCAGCACTCAGGCAAACATTTGAGGCACTATAAATGATTAACTGGGGCCTGTTCGAGAATATAGTGAGCTGGAGACAGCGTTTATTTGCACATCTTGATGCGTAATTTTTCGCAACGTCTTTCAGGTGAACCAAAAAACACCAGCAGATAAGCATTCAATCTCCTGGCATAAATCTTGCTTTTCATTTAACGAATGTAATTGTTTGATCGCCACCTCATCAGCGTCCAAATCGAAAATTGAAAACAAAGGAGAAGATGAAGATGTTAGCCGAATTGAGCATTATCCCACTTGGCCGGGGTATACAATTGAGCCCGGACCTTGGCCAGATTTTGAAAACTATTGACGAAAGCGGTCTGCGCTATCGCCTCACGCCCTCCGGCACTTGCATCGAAGGAGAATGGGATGAAGTGATGGCGCTCGTCAAACGCTGTCACCAACAAATGCGCGTCGTCTCGACTCACGTGATGACAACAGTACGGATCGAAGATGAATTGGGAGCCGATAATAAGCTCAATGACAACATCGCTTCTGTCGAGCGCTCTGCTGGTCGTCAACTCAAGCATTGATGGGTTTATTAACGCCTTCGTAGCGAAAAAAGGAAGAAGTTGAGCACACAGTGCGTAGGCTTTCAGGAGTACGCGGTGTGTGCAACAGAATCATTGTCAAACCGCTAACCTCCTGATTGGTGAACGTTTTGCACAGCTGCTGAGCGCCAATAGAAGCGGTATGATCAATACGAATAAGGCAGCTAACCTCACAGCTTTTGTCCGCGGCTATTCTACAGGCCTCCAACCGGCTCGCTGCAAAAGCGCCAAGCCTCGACTGATCGGGACGGCCATGTTCGATATCCTATTTTGACTGAAATAACCGAAATGAATGCCTATCACACGACCTGACGGGCCGAAAATTGGCGCTCCCGATTCCCCTTCGCCGGTGATTCCGTCATAGATGATCTGATTTGGGTGCAGATCCATGATATGCCCTTGTGATGTCAGCGGTTTGACGAGGTCACGTTGCGCTAACTGGCCGATCAGAGCCAGGCCTGATTCTCCGTAACGTTCTCGCAAGCGTTGGGCTTCTTTCTCAGGTAAGAGCGCGATCAGACGATCCGCTCCTGAAGGATATCCCATCATCGTTACGGCCTGGCCAACGATTAAAACATCTGCGCTCTGATCGAGCGGAAGAATCGGAATCTCTTTCCGTACTTCTTTGAGATTCAATGTGCAAACCGCGAGATCGTCCTGTGACGAGGCGAGCTTGAATTTAAGCGGATAAGACCGGCTCTGGCCCGGAAAGAATGCCTGCAGTCTTATCAAACGCGGCTTACCATTGACGAAATTCTCCAATATTTTTAGCCAGAGATCATGTTTCCACGGCTCGACGACAATATGCTGATTGGTCAGAATGTAGCCATCGCCCACGTAAAACCCTGTCCCTTCGTAATCCACTTCAGCGATTTCACCATCACCTTCAGGTGTGAGCTGTGTTTGCTCCTCGCTTCTCAGCAGGGAACCATCTTTTCTTTTCGGTAATCGCAACGGGCGGCCAGAGTCCGGGTCAATGAAAACGTATGTACCCGAAATCAAACAAACCCCACCGCTATATGCGCTCCACAATTTCGTTGGCAACGATAGACCTGCATTGATTGCCTGGCTGGATTGCGTTAATTCGGCAACCTGTTGATTGGTTCTCGTTATCTGCTCTTCTAGCTTTGCGAGATGCCGGTTTTGCTCATCGTTCAGACGGCGGTTCTGGCTAAATTCTTTGTACGCCGCAAGACCAAGAATAATAATGCCGCTGAGAAGCAAAATGAGGACTGAAAGTACTGTGGTCTTTGCCAGAGGGTTAACGCCGCGGATCAATTCTTGGACCAGCACGCGTGAAGGGTAATCGGCGCTTTTGTCATGCGCAATGGCAGATGTAGGAGCGGCCGATTCCAAGTTAGGATTTCTGTGTCCCTTCGGTCAGCCGTCTTGACGCGGGTGTTC
>JAKEHZ010000164.1 GCA_022614735.1 Acidobacteriota bacterium
ATATTTCCCGTTTTGGCTGCCGCGGGAAGCGTCGAGCCGGGGCTGCTGTAATAAGAATGCGTGTCACATCCGCGGTCGCAATGGCCGCAGTAATGGCACGCGGCGCGGCCCTGATGCGGTTTGGTCAAAATCGCCGCGCGCCCGATGATGACATTGCGATCTTTCCAGCGGCTCTCGACGGCTTTCTTCAACATCTTTTCGCCACACGTCATCGCCATCGGCGGCAGGAATTTGCTGTCGGGAAGCTGCGGCAGTTTTTCGTAAGAGCCGCTGATGCCGACAAACTCTTCGACCTGATCGTAGTACGGCTCCAGGTCTTCGTAGCTGATCGGCCAATCTTTCTCGTGTCCATCGCGAGTTGCGGCTTTGAAATCGTAATTGCTAAGCCGGTAGGACTGTCGCCCCCAGGTGAGCGAGCGCCCGCCGACCTGCCGCCCGCGGATCCACCAGAATGGCTTGTCTTCGGGGGTCGAATATGGATTGTCGATGTCGTCGACGAAGAAATGCGCGCCGTATTCGTTGCAGGCATAGCACCTCGATTGAATCGGCTGGCGCGGCGCATAGACATTGCCGGGCCTGAGGCTGCGGTATTTTAACTCATAGGGCCAGGTCAGCATGCGGTAATCCTTGGCCGGATTGATCTGCCGGCCCGCCTCGAGCACGAGCACAGACATTCCCTTTTCAGTGAGAACCTTGGCGGCCCAGCCGCCGGTCGCTCCCGAGCCGACGACGATAGCGTCGTACACTTTGAGTCTAGATCTCTGCATCGGCGCTTCTCCTGTGGTGGTGGTGTGATTCGGACGATTCGCGGTCAATCTACCGCATGTGCGCATCCGTGTCTATCTTTCGTCGTTGTTTGAAGCATCGGAAAAAGAAGAGGGAAAACGGAACAAACGGAAATAACGGAACAAACGGAAGATCAATAAAATTTCCGTTTGTTCCGTTATTTCCGTTTGTTCCGTTTTCCCTCTTCTTTTTCGCTTGACTGCCAACTACAATTGTAGTAGGGTTGACCTCGCCTGTAGTTGATTAAAAATAAAAAGAGGCTGCTATGACCCGCAAGCGAACAATCAAGCTGACCCGTTTCGAGATTGAGATCATGGATGCGCTCTGGGATTTGAGCAGCGCTTCGATCCGCGAGATCCACGAGAAGCTTCCGGAGAAGAAGCGGCCGGCGTACACGACGGTGCAGACGATCATCCGCCGTCTGGAAGAGAAGGGTGCGGTCCGTCAGACCAAGCAGATCGGCAACGCGCATATATTCGAGCCGGCGCTCACGCGCGAAGCCGCGCATCGACGGCTGATTGATGAATTGCTCGATCTTTTCGGCGGCTCGGCGCGACCGCTCATGGCGCATCTGGCAGAGGCCGGAAAGCTCAGCCTGGAAGATGTGCGTGAGCTGGAAATAATGTTAGCTCAGAAGGGCATTGAGGAATCTTCAGAAGGCGAAAGCCAATCTTCTAAAGGCGCAAAAGCGCGTCGCTCAGGCAAGGCATGAGTTTTTGCGATAGGAGTTGCAGGCCATGACTCTCCATCAAACTTTTTTCGAGTGGTCGCAGTGGTTATGGCCGCTGCTGGCAAATCATCTATGGCAGACTACTCTGTTTGCGATGATCGCCTGGGTGGCGGTTTTGCTGCGCAGGCGGAGTACAGCGCGGGCGCGCTATTTCGTCTGGTTGATTGCATTCGCCAAATTGTTATTGCCTTCAGCGTTATTGATCTTCGCGATTGAACTGAGCGGGTTCGATTTGTTGCGGGCTATTCCAGACGGCTCACCACTGACATCCGCCGGCGTCGAAATTTTCTTCCAGATTGCGCAGCCGATTTCACCACTGAGAGATATGGTCGAGCAGGGTGTTGAACCCAATATTATTGCACCGGAAATGAGCCCCGGGGGTCACAACGAGCTTTACTGCATGCTGACGGCACTCTGGGTTCTGGGAGCTATCACTTTGCTGGTGCGATGGCTGATCCGGCGACGGCAATTCGCGCGCGCTTTGCGGGCGGGAATGGAGGTCACGAGAGGGCGTGAAGCAGATGCTCTCTATCGAATGAGATCGTGGTTATTGCTGAAGGGCGAAATCAGTCTGATTGTCTCATCGCAGGTTTGCGAGCCAGGCGTCTGGCGCATCTGGAATCCCGTGGTGGTTTTGCCAGACGGGATGGATGAGCGTTTAAGCGATGAAGAGCTCGAAGCGGTGATGATGCACGAACTCATACACATCCAGCGGCGTGACAATTTGCTGACCACGTTCCAGATGCTTATTTGCTGCTTCTTCTGGTTCCATCCGCTTGTCTGGATGATCGACCGGCGACTGCTCGCCGAACGTGAAATGGTTTGCGATGAAGATGTCATTCGTTACATCGGGGAGCCGCAAATTTATGCGGCCAGTCTGTGGAAGGTTGCGCAGTTCGGACTGGGCTGGAGTTTCGCCGGAGTCTCGCGCGCCACAGGATCGAATTTGAAAAGGAGGATTGAGCTTATGCTGACGACAGATCATAAATCGAAAATCTCTTCGGCAAGAGCCGCGTTGTCGAATCGAATGGTGGCAGTTGGGATGGTTGCTGCGATGATTACTTTCTCAATCACCATTGGGTGGTTAGGCAGCAATTTGGCAAACGCTCAACAAAACCGGTTGAGTCGGCCGGATGCGCAAGATGGAAAAAGCAACATCGAGGTACAGCGGCCAACCAAGGTGAGATTGATCGAAGGGGCCCCGGACTTTCCGATGCAATTTGAGAATCAGAATGGCGCGCCGGTATCCATCACTGATGCGCGAGTCAAGGCCATGGTGGACGAAGAGAAACAGTTGAGCAGGAGTGAAAAAGAGGCAGAGGTCATAGATTTGATGGTTGCCCAGTTCAATGTGACCCTGGTCAATCAAACTGATCGGCGAATTAAGGAGATAAGGTTGGAATTTAAGAACCCGGGTATTATCGGAAAGAGCTTTCGGATCGGGTTATTTAATCTCAGCGTTGATCCATTCAGCTCTTACACTTTTGGCAAGGCCATGTTGCATCAATACATGACCCTCAAAGCAATGCCAGATGCTCCTGCTCGTTTTACCGTCGAAGTCATTGGAGTAAAGTTTGAAACAGGGCCTGACTGGGGGATTATCACATCATCAAGAGAGGGGCAATTGCCTAACCATCGTCAACGGCCGGATAGGGGTGGTGATCAATTGGCAGTTATTCAAACGGGGCAAGGCGTCGAAACGATTGAACCGATGTCCTCGAGCTTGAGGCCGACGATTCTCTATAAAGAGAAAGCCATCTACACCGAAGAGGCTCGACAGAACAAAGTTGAGGGCGCTGTGGTTCTGAGCGTTGTTTTCAATGCTGATGGACGCATCACCGGATTGCAGGTCGTTCGCGGATTGCCTGATGGTTTGACCGAACGTGCGATAGAGGCAGCGCAGAAAATCCGATTTGAACCCGCGATTAAGGATAACCAGCGGATCAGCGTGCGCGGCAACCTGGAATACAACTTCTCGCTTGATCTATCCGGCAAAAAGTCATCATCGAATCAGGGCGAGGGAGGGAGGGCAAATATGAGCGACAAGCGAGAAGAGTCTAACGAACCTGCAGCTCGTTCATCGAAATTCGTTACTGATCCCGCGGTCACCGAATATGTCAACCGTATCGCGCAAAACCTGGCGCTTCATTCGGACGCCAATGAGATCATCCCAATGGGACCTTCACTGCGGCCAACTATAACTTACAAAGAGAAGGCGAGCTACACGCCGGAAGCGCGCGCCAACAATGTGAGTGGAACTGTGGTGCTGAGGGTTGTCTTCGGCTCTGACGGCAAGATGAGAGATATCTCGGTCGTGCGCGGCTTGCCCTATGGATTGACCGAGCAAGCCATCTCAGCTGCGATGAAGATACGTTTTGAGCCGGCGCTGAGAGATGGAAAGCCGGTGAGTGTTCGCGGAAATCTCGAATTCACCTTCAATCTCTAAGAGAGAATACGAAACAACAGTACGGGGAGCGTTAGCGACCTGAGCTTCCGGAAAGGGCAAGCTGTGGGATGTGCAGGTCGCTGACGCTCCCCGTACTGTTGTTTCGTATTCTCTCTTCTGTTTCGTATTCTCTCAGCCCTACTCCGCAATCCGCAGACTCCTACCAAAAGTGCTATAATCCATCAACCCCCAAGTGGTTACTCAAAGTGGTGGATAAGTTATTTTTTATGTTCAGAGAAAAACTCCCTGCGATTGGCCGCGTGCTTTCTCTCCTACTTCTGATTGGCACGATTGCCGTGATTGTGATGGCGTTTGTTCGTTCACGCCGGCAACCGCGGCCACCAAGTCCCGTGCGTGTCGTATCTGCGCTGAAGCCCAATGTGACTTCGGTCGTCGAAAGATACAAGTATGTCAAGTCTGAAGATGGGCGCGAGACATTCCGATTACTTGCCGCAAAAGATACAACCTACGAAGATGGGCGACACGAGCTTGAGAAAATCGATCTGACGGCATTTGACAAGAAGCCGAACAAGAGCATGCGGATCATTGCAGATCACGGTACTTACTTACGCGACCCGGGCCTCGTGACATTTGAAGGCAATGTCAAGGTGACGAGCAGCGAAGGTCTCGAAGTCACAACTCAGTTGCTCAAGTACGAGCAAGTAAATGAAATCGCGAGTACTGAGATTGCCATTCAATTTCGCCAGGGTGAGATCAGCGGCTCCTCTATCGGCGCGCAACTCAACGCCAAGGCCCGCAACCTGGTATTAATCAAAGACGCTCGCGTCATCAGCACAAACACCGAGCTGAACAATCCTAATGCAGGCAACAAAGGCGGGCCGCCACTCGAAATCAGGAGTGAACGGGCGAACTATTCCGAGCAGGATGGTATGGTTCGTTTTGAAGGTAATGCAAACGCCGTTCACGGCGAGAGGTATGCGCAGGCGGATGCAATTACAGGCATGATAAATCCGCAAACAAAGAAGCTCGATCGCATAGAACTGCGCGGAAATTCGTTCCTGAAATCCGACGAGGTGGGTAAAGCTTCGGAGATGAAAGCCCGCGATATGGATTTCTTCTTCGATGAAGCGCAGCGCCTCAAATCAGCGGTGGGTACGGGCGCGGCGCATGCCCGTTCGCTCGAAAAGGATTCGCCGCGTGAAATCACGGCCGAAAGGATCGAAGCGACTTACAAACCAAGTGAGAAGGGGAGCGATCTTCAGTCGGTTGTGACGCAAGGTCGCACGACGATGAAGATCGAAGTTGCCGAAGGTGCGCCCAAAGCCGCTGAAATAACCGAGCGAGTGATCGAGGCTGATTCAGTGCAGGCGTCCTTTCGTGAAGACGGCAAAAACCTGGCTCGCGCCGAGGCCAATGGAAATGCCATTCTGACCGTCACACCTAAAAAGATCACGCCGGCATCTGAGAAGAAGAATTTGCGCGCGGCGAAATTCACTGCAGAATTTAATGAGACCGGAAATACGCTCAAAACTTTTCTCGCTGATGGGGGCGCCGTCGCCGAGCTTGAGCCGATGGATAAAGCCAGCAAGCGAACGAAGAAGACTTTGAGCGGCAAGAAGCTGACGGCCAATTTTCAAGAGCAGACACAGGACATCGGCGAACTGTTCGCCGAAGGCGACGCGAAGCTCATCGACGGCGAGCGGCATGCGACAGCCGCACGCGCCACCTACAATGCATCGACTCAGATTGTGGCAATGCGCGGTAGACCATTGCTCTGGGATTCATCGGCGCGGGCGAATGCGGACGAAATAGACGCGAATCTTGACAATGGCGAAAGTTTACTGCGCGGCCACGTGCGCACGACTTATTACAGCCGGGAGACGACCGGGAGGGCGGTTCCCTTCAAAGACAAGAAGGCTCCGATAACGATCGTCGCCGATCACGCGGTGGTGAAGCATAACGAAGGGGCGGCGAGATATCTGGGCAATGTGCGCGCGTGGCAGGAGGATGATTTCGTGCGCGCGGAAAATATGGAACTCGACAAAGGCGAGCGGATGATGGTTGCCTGGGGAAATGCGCAGTCGGCTTTTTATGACTTCGAGCGAGAAGTTGAAAAAGGCCGCAAAGAGACGGTGCCGGTCTTCGCACAGTCGAATCGGATAACTTACAGGGACGAGACGCGCACCGCGTATTACGAAGGGGCGGTGAAGATTCGGCAGGGAACTGACCAAATTGACGCGGCCGTCGCCGATGCCGTGATGGATGAGGAGCATCGACTCGTCCGGTTGACGGCTTCGAAAGATGTGGTGATGACTCAGCCCTCGCGGCGCGCAACCGGAGATCAGGTCGTTTACACGGCAGCGACCGACACGGCGGTTCTCACCGGAAATCTTGCGGTCGTCGAGGAAAACGAGCGTGAAGCGGTAACAAAAAGCGCAAAATTGACAATGCATCTTCGCGATGCTAGGATCGAGGCAAATGATGAAAGCGGCAAAAAAAGACGCGTGAAAACAACGCATCGCATCCAGAAATAGGCCGCGGGGGGTGTCAAAAGCAATCCAAGAAGGCCGACTTCAGAGAAGATTTTCAGGCCGCGAAATCAATGCGAAGCAAGAACCGGGAAGTCGAGATGGATAAGTTTCTGATGGAGCGGGGAGGCAAGAAGGTATGGTGAGCGTGGTGCTCGAGCGCGAAAGCGCTGAGGAGATCATCGGCCGGACCGTGACAAGCCTGGGAGCGCTGCGAGCGGAAAATCTGATAAAATCTTATCGCCGCCGCTGTGTGGTCAATAAGGTTTCAATCATCGTTAACCCCGGTGAGATCGTCGGATTACTCGGCCCGAATGGGGCGGGGAAGACCACCACCTTTTATATGGTCGTCGGTCTGGAAGAGCCTGATGAAGGCAGTGTCTGGATAGGCGATCAGAATATTACGAAGCTGCCTCTTTATAGGCGCGCGCGACTTGGAATAAGCTATTTGCCGCAGGAGGCGTCGGTCTTTCGTAAACTGACGGTCGAGCAGAATATCATGGCGATTCTGGAAACGCTCAAACTGACGAGCGAAGAACGTCACGCGCGGCTCGAAGAATTGATTGAAGAATTTCGTCTGAGTCATGTGCGGAAGAATAAAGGATATGCGCTCTCGGGTGGTGAGCGTCGCCGGACAGAGATTGCGCGAATGCTGACTCTTGAGCCGACCTACGTTCTGCTTGACGAACCGTTTGCAGGAATTGATCCGATTGCAATCGGTGATATTCAACATATCATCGCGCTGTTACGAGATCGCGGGATTGGAATTTTGATAACGGATCACAATGTGCGCGAAGCTTTGGAAATTACCGATCGCGCCTACATTATCAGTGAAGGCCAGCTTTTTAGGTCGGGGACGCCACAGGAGTTGACGGGCGACCCGGAAGTACGTAGGGTTTATCTGGGAGAGAAGTTTAGGATGTAGATGCTGGATGCTAGATGCTAGATGTTAGGACGCTCACCTAGCATCTAGCATCTAGCATCTAGCATCCAGCCACTAATGATTATGTCGTTTAAACCAACACTCAGCACTCAACTATCACAGCGCCTGGTGTTGACGCCGCAGTTGCGCCAGCGAATTGAGATGTTGCAGATGACCAAGCTCGAATTGAGTGATTTGGTTACGCAGCAACTTAATGAAAACCCGGTGCTGGAAGAGTTGTCGCCTGAGGAAGTAGCGGTTTCGCCTGATCTCGCCAATGTAGATTTCAGTGAAACTCCGCGCAATCTCATCAATGGTTCAACGGAGATTCCTGAAAACCCCACGAGCAGTGTCGAACCCGCAACATCGTATGATATGTCACTTTCTGCAGCCGAGCAGGGGGAGTCCGAGGCGGGCTACGGGATGAATTCGGGTGAATTTACGCAAGCTCCCAGTGAGGGCATGCGCGAGGCTGAGAACGTTGAAGCACGCGAGCCCGAAATCGGTGAGCGCGATTCCTTCGAAGAGATTGATTTTGGCTCGACATTCGAAGAATATCTCGACCCGGGCTATCGGACGGTCGAGAAAGAGATCAAAGAGGCCCCTTCATTTGAGCAATTCCTTTCTTCCGAGCAAAGCCTGGCGGAATATCTCAACTGGCAATTACGACTGACGATCACGACGCCTGAAGTCCTCGAGGCGGCCGAAGCGATCATCGGTAATATGACCGATGATGGCTTTATTGATGGGGCGATCGAAGAGATCGCGGCAATCGGTCCCTGGCCGATGGAGACAGTGGAGAAGGCGCTGGAGATTATCCAACAGTTCGACCCTACTGGCGTCGGCGCTCACGATCTGCGCGAGTGTTTATTACTACAGTTGAGCTATTACGGCTACGGGGACAGGCTTGCCGCGAGGATGATCCGCGATCATTTCCCCCAGCTACAAAACCATAAATTACCGGACCTCGCCAAAGAGCTCGGCGTGAGTGTTGAGCAGGTTGCGCTGGAGTTGAAGTTGATCCGCCAGCTCGACCCGCATCCCGGCCGCAAGTATGCGCCGCGAGACGCGCATTACATCGAGCCTGAGGTCTACATTGAGAAGATTGAAGATGAATATGTGATCCGCTTCAATGATGATGGGCTGCCGCAGTTGCGCATCAACCGGCAGTACCGGCAAATGATGGAGAACAAAGAGACCTCGAAGGAGACGCGCGATTACATCAAAGATCGTTTCCGTTCGGCGGTTGACCTGCTCAAAAACATCGAGCATCGCAAACAGACGATCTACAAAGTCTGTGAACGGATCGTGGAACGTCAGAGGGATTTCCTCGACAAGGGAGTTGAATACTTGAAGCCGATGATGCTCAAAGACATCTCTGAAGACATCGGCATGCATCTTTCGACTGTTTCGCGCGTCGTCAATGGCAAGTACGCGCACACTCCTCAGGGAGTGATCGAATTGAGACGCTTCTTCACCGAAGGAATGGTCAACGATGAGGGTGAGGAAGTATCGACTCGTATCATCAAACTCAAGATCAAGAAGATGATTGAGGCCGAAGAACCGCGCGAACCGCTGACCGACGATCAGATTGCCGCGCGTTTGGCCCAGGAAGGTCAAAAACTTTCTCGTCGCACCGTTGCCAAGTACCGCGACCAGATGAAAATTCCGGGATCGCGCGAACGGCGACAAGTAGTTTGAGATTGCGGATTGCGGATTGGGGGTTGGGGTTTTGCGTTTTGGGTACGGGGTGGGGCTTTATCCGATCTAAATCCGAAATCCGCAATCCGCAATCCGCAATATGAAATCTATGCCTCCCACCCTTCTCTAATTGCTCTACCAACCATAGGGATCGCCTGTCTGCCAGCCCCGACAGATGGGCCCAAAAATAAAGGAGCCTCGGGATGAAGATAGAATTTACAGGACGCAATTTCAACATCTCTCCAGCCATCAAGAAACACGTGACCGACCACTTTAAGAAGATCATCACAGTGCTCAACGGCGCGACCAGAGCGCATGTGATCCTCAGTATCGAAAAACATCATCGCCACGTGGCAGAGATTGTCGTTAACTGGCATGAGCATGCTTTGACGAGCAAAGCATATACGAACGATATGTATGCTTCTGCTTTACAGGCAATCGACAAGATGCGCCGTCAGGCGGTCAAGGTCAAAGGCAAGATCATCGACCGCAAACATCATGCCCCCCCGGCCAGCACCGTTGCACCGAGTCCGATCCCCCCGGTTCAACCCGCCGCCCCCGATCCGCGAATTGTTCGCTCGCGGCGTTACTCGGTAAAACCGATGACGCCGGAAGAAGCGATCATGCAGGTCGAAGAGGCTTCCGAGCAGTTCGTTGTCTTCCGCGATGCTGAAACAGATCGCGTTGGCGTTATTTACAAACGTAGAGACGGCAATTATGGATTGATTGAACCCTGAAGTGTGAGACTGGAGTCCCGGTATCTGGTATCCGTGCCCCGCCAGTTTATGAACCTGAACTGATGACTCCGGCTCGTGAATCCGGAGGATTATGGTTCCACAACTCATTATCATTACGGGTCTAAGCGGATCCGGAATGTCTTCAGCGATGAATGTTTTTGAAGACATAGGTTATTTCTGTGTTGACAATCTGCCAGTACAATTGATCAATAGCTTCGTCCATCTGTTTGAGATGAAGGAGTCCGGTATCACACGAGCCGCGCTGAGTATTAACATCCGGGAAGGTGAGTTTCTCAAAAACTTTCCGCAAGTTTATGCGCAACTCCGGGCGCGCGATGACCTGGAGACGACCGTCTTGTTTATGGAGACGAGCGACGCAGTTTTGCACCGTCGTTACAGTGAGACGCGGCGACCGCACCCGGTAGGTGAGGGCAGCGTTCTGGAAGCAATCACCGTTGAGCGTAAACAACTGGAAACGATTCGAGCTCTGGCCGATGTCGTGATTGACACATCAGATCACAATGTCCACACGCTTCGCTCCTGGCTCAAAAATCGCTTTGCCCCGGAGAATTTAGAGGGTAAAACTGAGATCAGCGTGGTCAGCTTTGGCTACAAACATGGTGTGCCGCTCGACGTCGATTTGCTTCTCGATGTGCGCTTTCTTCCAAACCCGCACTTCGTGCCCGAGTTGAAGGGGTTGACCGGCAATGACCAGCAAGTGGTCGAGTACCTGGATCAGAGCCCTGAGGTGCTTGAGACGATCAGTCGTTTCAACGGTCTGCTCGATTATCTGATGCCTCTGTATCAACGCGAAGGTAAGAGCTATGTGACCGTCGGTATTGGCTGCACAGGCGGAAGACATCGGTCGGTGGCAGTAGCCAATGCTCTCGGCAAATACCTCAATCGCAAAGGCTATCATGCGCGTGTGATACATCGGGATGTGAAGAAATGAGGGGGAGAGCGGGGGAGCGGGAGAGCGGGAGAGTGTTTTCATTTTTCATTTTTCATTTGAGATCTGTCATTTGACATTCGTCATGACAATGCGCGCGCTCAATCAATGACAAATGGTATATGCCAAATGGAAAATGGAAAATGAAAACACTCTCCCACTCTCCCGCTCTCCCGCTCCCCCGCTCTCCAATGGGGGGCTATGCCATTAGTAGGAGGAGTGGTCGTCACGCACGGAAATTTGGCGGCAGAGCTGGTGAGCGCTGCGGAGACGATTATCAACGAGGACATACGTCATATCACCGCCGTGACGATTGGCTGGCACGACAATATTGATGTGGCGCGTGAACAGATCAGCAAGGCCATCGAGCGTGTCGATCAGGGCGCAGGTGTGCTGGTGTTGACGGATATGTTTGGCGGCACGCCGACTAATATCGCATGCACTTTTCTCGGTAATTCTCCAATCGAGGTAGTCACCGGAGTCAACCTTCCAATGATCATCAAGCTCGCCGATCAACAGCCGGATGAGACGCTCTCGGTCATCGCGCGTCGCGTCCGTGATCAAGGGCAGAAGAATATCTATCTGGCGAGTGAGGTGCTATCACCAGGAAAGCAGGGATGAGGGGCTACTAATTGCGGATTGCGGATTGCGGATTGCGGATTTGAAGAAAAAATTTCCGCAATAAATCCGCAATCCGCAATCCGCAATCAGTAGATGCAGCAGCGGACATTAGTTATCAGGAATCATCTGGGTATGCACGCGCGCGCGGCGGCGCGGCTGGTCAAGCTCGCTAACGGATTTCGGAGCGATATTCGGTTAGCGCGTTCGGACGCACGTCTGAGGACGGTTAATGCGAAGAGCATCTTCGCCGTCTTACTGCTTGCTGCGACACAAGGCACAACGATCGATATCATTGTCGAAGGCCCGGATGAAGCCAAAGCGATAGAGTCGCTATGCCAATTAATTGAAGAGAATTTCGGCGAGGATTGAGCGCTCTTACGTGATCTCCCAATGCGTACCCCGGCGAGAAAATTACCCGAAGAGAGATTGGAAGGAATCGGTGTCTGTCAGGGAGTGGCGATCGGCACCGTATTCCTTGTTGACGATCCGCGGGGACGGATCGTGCGTGTCTTCTTACCTTCCGAACAGCTCGACGCTGAAATCGCGCGCTTCAGAGAAGCCGTACGGATCGCACAGCGACAGGTTCAGGAGGCGACCGATCGTCTGCGCGCGGCTCTCGGAGGGGAGCGGGTTTATATCCTCGAAACCCATCTCTTGATGCTGAAAGACTACAGCATCGGACAGCAGGTCGAAAATTTCATTCGCGAAAACCAGGCGAATGCCGAATGGGCGGTTCGTGATGTGACCAATCATCTGCTCGATGTCTATGCGCAGATCACCGATGATTACCTGCGCGAGCGCGGAAGTGACATAGTTGATGTTTCACATCGTCTGATCAAAATCCTCTCCGGAACGAAGACGCGCGATCTCAATGAGTTGGCCGTTGGAGCAATCATCATCGCCGATGATTTGTTGCCCTCCGTGGCTGCCGACCTGGACCCGAGACGGGTCCTTGGTTTTGTGACCAATGTAGGCGGATGGGCATCACACACCTCGATTATCGCTCGGAGCTTGAACATCCCGGCGGTCGTCGGAGTCCGCGACATCACTTCGCGTGTGCGGTCTGGGGAAACGATCATCATTGACGGGACCACGGGCGCGGTGATCATCAATCCATCCCCTGAGACATACCGGTTTTATTCGGAGCAGCGCGAGCGCCAGCAGCAACAGCAGCTTCACGACATCGAAGAACGTGAACTACCAGCCGTCACACGTGATGGTTACGAGGTGAAATTACGAGCAAACATCGAACTGATGGATGAGATCGACGTTTTTCAACGTTTTAATGCGGCAGGGATCGGTCTTTATCGTTCTGAATTTCTCTATTCGCAATCCGCGACGGGATTGCCGACCGAGGATGAGCAATACGAGGCCTACAAATTCCTGGCTGAAATGAGCGGTAAAGAAGGCGCGGTTATCCGGACCTTCGATCTCGGCGGTGACAAATTGCATCTGGAAGGCTTCAAACCCGAGCGCAATCCTGCCTTAGGGCTGCGCGCGATTCGCCTTTCGCTCAGCATCCAGCACATCTTTCGCACCCAGATCCGAGCGATCTTAAGAGCTGCAGAGCACTCTGATGAAGGGGTACGTTTAAAGATCCTTCTCCCGTTCGTCTCCAACCTCGACGAAATACGTGAGGCAAAACAGATCATTGCGGATGCCGAAAGAGAATTGCGGGCCGAGAGAATGCCACACGCTGAAGATGTCGAGATCGGCGTCATGGTCGAAGTGCCTGCAGCCGTGATTATGGCTGAACCGCTGGCTCGTGAAGCTGATTTCTTCAGTCTGGGGACGAACGATTTGACTCAGAGCGTGCTCGCCGTCGACCGCGGAAACGAAAATGTCAATGCGCTTTTTGATCCTCTACATCCGGCAGTTCTGCGCGCAATCAAGTTTGTCTCCGATGCGGCGCAACGGATGCGGATACCGATCAACGTTTGCGGTGAAATGGCTTCGAATCCGGCGCAGGTAATTATCCTGCTCGGGCTCGGATTGAGAGATTTGAGCATGACGCCAAGCGCAATTCCGGCGATCAGACGTTTAGTGCGGTCGATCGATCTCAATACGGCGCAGAACCTCGCAGCCCATGCCATCGCGCTGACAACGCCTGCCGAAGTCCATCGTTATGTGCAGGCTCATCTGTCCGATCTGGGGGCGCAATTCATGGCTTCGGCGCATTTCACCCACTTTGTCAGCTGAGAGGAGTCTGGAGTCTGGAGTCCGGAGTCCGGAGTCCGCAAGTCAGAAGTCGGAATTTTTCTGACCTGCAGACTCCGGACTCTGGACTCCGGACTCCAGACTCCAGACTCCGGGCCCTTCAGCTAACCACCGCCAATCTGTTCAACTGCTTTGATGGGTTGATTGAGTTGCTGCGCTGAATGCACGCGCCATTTCTCATCATCACGCTTTGGAAAATCAACGCGGTAATGTCCGCCGCGACTTTCTTCGCGCCATAACGCGGCCTCAGTGATCAGTCTTGCGAGCGTGGTAAAATTGTGTGTGCGGGTGTTGAGAGCCTGGCTGGCCAGATGCGTCAGTTCATCAAGCGCGGTCTTGAGTTCTGCACCCTGGCGGATCAATCCCACCTTCTGCCACATCAGCTCCTGGACGCGATATCGGGTCTGCGGATCGAACATCCAATCGGGCGGCGAAATATCTACCGGTTTTGGTTCTCTCTCCACCCCCGGTGGAAAACCGTCTGTCTCATTCAGCGCTGCTGCGCCCGCTCTCGCTCCGAAGACCAGACCTTCGAGCAACGAATTGCTCGCCAGCCGGTTCGCGCCATGGACGCCAGTGCAGGCCACTTCGCCTGCCGCATACAACCCGGCCAGCGTCGTACGACCTAGAGTGTCGGTTCGCACACCGCCCATGATGTAATGAGCTGCGGGGCTTACCGGAAGTTGATCTTTCGTGATGTCCAGGCCGTAGCGCAAACAGGTCAGATGGATCTTTGGGAAACGCCGGCGTAAATAGTTCGCATCGAGATGGGTCAGGTCGAGATAGACCCATTGACGGCCAGTCCGCGTCATCTCCGTGACGATGGAACGCGAGACGATGTCGCGTGGCGCCAGCTCCTCGCGATCGTCATACTGTTTCATAAACGCTTCTCCCGAATCGTTGCGCAATCGACCGCCTTCGCCGCGCAATGCTTCAGTCAGCAAGAACCGGGGCGCTCCAGGCGCTGCGAGCACTGTCGGATGAAATTGAACAAACTCGAGATCACAGACGGTTGCGCCTGCTGTATAAGCCATCGCCATACCATCGCCAGTTGCAACTTCCGGGTTTGTCGTCTGAGCATAGACCTGTCCCGCACCGCCGGTCGCCAGCACAACGGCTTTCGCTCGCATCTCGCGCTTGAGGCTCTCATTCGGATCGAGATATTCAACGCCGATACAACGTCCGTCCTCGACCAGCAACCCGAGAGTCGCGGCGTGAGCGAGAAAGGTGATGTTCGGGTCTTTTTTAGCGCGATCCAGCAATGCTCGCACGATCTCACGGCCTGTAGAGTCGCCGTGAGCATGCAAGATTCGTCGCCGGGAATGTGCGGCTTCGCGGGTGAAAGCAAGTTCACCGCCTTCGCGATCGAACTCCGTGCCCCATTCGATCAATTCTCGGATGTATCGCGGTCCCTCTTCGACGAGCACAATCACGGCCTTTTCATCACATAATCCGGCGCCGGCATTCAAAGTGTCTTCAACGTGTAGCGCGATCTCGTCATCGTCCGAGAGAGCAACAGCCACTCCACCTTGCGCGTATTCGGTGTTCGATTCATCGATCCGGTCTTTCGTCAGAACGATGACACGTCCGCCGCGAGCAAGCTCTAAGGCGGCGCGCAGCCCGGCCACGCCGCTGCCAATTACAAGGAAATCAGTCTTATTCATAAAATTGATGCGGAGTCTGGAGTCTGGAGTCTGGAGTCTGGAGTCCGGGGTCCGGAGTCCGCACATCGGAAGTCAGAGTTATTCCGACTGGCACACTCCGGACCCCGGACTCCAGACTCCAGACTCCACCCTCATCCCTGAGCTTGATGCCGCGCCGCCAATTGTCCGCACGCCGCCGAAATATCCTGCCCGCGCGGTCGTCGAATGAATGCTGCCACATTCTTATCAACCAGAACTTTCTGGAAACTCAGGATACGCTCCATCGGCGAGGCGGCGTATGGAAGCTCCGGGGCAGGGTTATGCGGAATAAGGTTGACTTTCGCGCGGATACCGTCGAGCAATTTTACCAACCTCCGTGCGTCTTCGTCCGAATCGTTGATGTCGTCAAGCATGACATATTCAAATGTCAGTCGTTCGCGGTCGCCCAGCGGATATGCACGGCAAGCTTTGATCAGTTCTTCGAGTGAATATTTCCGATTGATCGGCATCAAATCTGTTCGCTGCTCTTCAGTAGTCGCGCAAAGCGAAATTGCGAGGTGGGGACGAACTGATTCTTTGGCGAGATCGTAAATACGCGGAACAATGCCTGAAGTTGAGACCGTCACACGTTTCACGCTGATACCGAGACCTTTCTCCTCGGCCATGATCCGAATGGACTTTAAGACTTCGACGTAATTCAGAAAACTTTCGCCCATCCCCATAAAGACCAGGTTTGTCCCATGCGGCGGCTGAGCGCCCACCCCATGGACCTCGTTCAGCACGATGATGACTTGCGAGATAATCTCGCCTGCGGTCATATTTCGTTTGACGCCTAGTTGCGCAGTCATACAAAACTTGCAGCCCACGGCACAGCCGACCTGGCAACTGAGGCAGATCGTGTCGCGCCGGTCTTCGGGCATAAATACGGCTTCAGCCTCGCGACCATCACGGAGCTTGAGCAGGTATCGCCGCGTTCCATCACTCGAGTAAAAAACTTTTTCTATCTCCGTTAGAGTAACGCAGGCAATTTCACCAAGTTTTTGGCGCAGCGCTCGGCTGAACTCGGTCATCTGAGAGAACTCGAGCACACGACGTCCATAGATCGCCTGGTATAGTTGTTTGCCGCGAAATGGCGCTTCACCTAACTCTTTCGCAAACTCGATCATTTCTTCTTCAGTTTTGCCCAGTAGCACAATCATCAAGATAAATTTTATCTTTGTGTATAGCGTTGTGCAATTTGATGAACTGGACCCCGGCCGAACCGGGGTTGAGGCAGAGTTCATTATTTGCTGCTCTCGGCGAAGTGTGGTAAAACCCCCACTAATTTATTCGCTGCTGAAAGGATATGACTAATAAACAGCCCACATCTCAACCATGGAAGAGCATCAGTGTTTTCTTCCCTGCGTTCAATGATGAAGGTTCTATCGCCTCAGTGGTCTGCAAAACTCTCGCATTGCTGCCGAGCTTTACCGATGATTACGAAATCATAGTGGTAAACGATGGGAGCAGTGATAGTACTGCTGCTGTGCTGAACGATCTTGCACGAAGGCATCCCTCTGTGAAAGTTATCCATCACGAACGCAATCTAGGTTATGGTGGCGCGCTTCGCACTGGCTTCACACACGCGCAGAAAGATCTGATCTTTTACACCGATGGCGATGGGCAGTACGATGTGAACGAGCTGGCAAAATTGATTCCATTGATGGTTGAGGAAGTGGATGTTGTCAACGGCTACAAGATCAAACGTTCGGACAGCAAACGCCGCGTCGTGCTTGGTGAAATATACAAGTATCTTGCGCGTCTCTTGTTTCGCCTGCCCATTCGCGATGTCGATTGCGATTTCAGGCTGATCCGCCGGCGCGCAATTCAATCAATTGAACTGGTCTCGACTAGCGGCGTCGTTTGCACCGAGATGATTTACAAATTAAACAGACTCGGGTGCCGTTTCGCCGAATCGCCGGTGCATCACTATCCGCGCATGCACGGGCAATCTCAATTTTTCACTCTTCCCAGTGTGGCGCGGACGGCGATAGACTTCTTTCTGTTATGGTTGATGCTGGTCGTCTTACAGCGGTTGAGAAGGAAACATTCAAGACTTCTCGCAAAAGATAGCGTAGGGCTTGAGAAGTGGATTGTCTTGATCATCGGCAAAACTTTGGCATTCTTCACGTGGCATTAATCCTGGCGCCGCGCCAGCTCAAAATTTATCACTCGAAAGACCAGTTCTCTAAAATCGTTCACCGGAAGTATACGCCGCGCATTGCTTGAAAAATCAAGCACGTGCTCTCCTGGCGGCAGCGTGAATGCTTTGGAAAAAGGCTGCCCTTTCCAATCAACTTTTATCTCCTCGTTGAAGAATCGGCTCTCCACCCGCACGATCCCGCCGTTGTCGGCTGCCAGGGTCATATCCAACCTCAGTTGCTGGTCTCTCGAAGTACGGTTGATCAATTTCATCACTCCCTTCGCGCCACACCACCGCCAACTCATGCCGTGGCCGAACTCCAGATCGGAAAAGCCCGATTGCCAGACGGCGATGATCGGCTGCAAAGCCGCTTCACGCTTCGCCGCCCACTGCTCCGGCGGGTACTTCTCTTTCAGTCTCTGTTGATACCCGGTCAAATCGAAGAAGGCCTGACGCTCGTTTGGGCTGACAATCGGCGGCGCCGATAACGTGTTCGATAATTCACTCTCGAGCTTCGCCCCGTTATCCATATAACCGAAACGGTCAATGTATATGCCGCCGAAGCCGACCCACGCCAGCGCCTCGGCCATCTCCTGCGCCGGTTTCGCCGCCACTTCGCGCGACCAGACGTAGTTCGCGCGCCCCTTTGTCGAGCCGTAACTCCACCGCAGCCGCCGGCTGTGGAGATACGGGCGCGCCTGGTCGTAATCGATCATCCGATGGATTTTGGGATTCTCGGGAAACGACATCAGTGGCAGTTGAAAGACCATCACACCCGGCGCCATAACGGATTCGACCTTATTCACGAAGACCTCGTCGTTCATGTACTCGTCGGTTAGCCGCTGGTGGTCTGGACGGAAACGCGGGCTAATTTGATCCAACATGGCCAGAATCAAAGCCAATCCGAGCGCCGCGTGAAATACCATCCTTCGCTTCTGCGAATGCAGACGCCGCCGCGCAAACTCGTCCAGCCACAACGCCACCGCGAAAAGCGCAAAGAAGGCGATGAAGATGCTGATCCGGTTGTAAGCCCTGATTTGCGGCAATCCGAAGAAGGCCACCAGCGAGCCGAAGCCGCCGATCGTACCCAGAAAAAGCGCCGCGCCCGTCAACAGGCTTAAGTAGTTGAACAGGCCTTTGACGCCTTCTGCGCTCAACCGCCGGATCTCAGGCTTGCGGAAAAAAAGCCACCAGAGCAGGCCGAGAAAACCCAGGCTGCCAATGACACCCAGCGAGGCGTCGTCGTTCTCGTTGATCAGAGGCCGCATGTTGTAATCAACCTTCACTTCGGACAGCCATTCGACGCGATGCCATCTGATCGGGAGTATCAATTGTGCGATTCGCAGGCCGTAAACGTCGGCATCGCCCGCCAGACGCCGCACGAAATGGACGCCACCCTGATCTGAAAACCGCGTAATGCTAGGCGCCAGGTTGATTGCCGTTTCGGCGAAGATCAGCGCGACCAGAAAGACGGGCAATAACAGCGCGCCCGCGTCTTTCCGGCGCAAAGCGATCAGCCCGCCGGCCACCAGCAGAAAGAAACACGAGAAGAAAGCGTAGTAATACCCCACCGATCCAATCAGCACGCATAGAATCAGGCTGAAGACGAGTTTCGGATTGCGCCAGATCGCCCGCAGGCGGCCTCTCCCCTCATTGAACGGGGATAACTCTCCTCTGCCAATCCACAACGAGACCATCACAACCAGCGGAACAAAATAATAAGCTGACAGAAACAGGTGCTGCTGGCCGCGCGCGAAATGAAACGGCAGGAACGTGTAAAGCAGGCTCACAAAGATCGCCACGCCCCACGAAACGTCGAATCGCCGTAACACGTAGAGCGCGCTGACGACCGTCAGCGGGAAGCTGAGAAGGAAGAAAAAATTGAGAACGAGCGGATAATGCGACGTGATGAGCGACATCAATTTCAGCAGAACAAGATAGAAATTGTTATCGGAAGTCGGCACGTCGCGCAGGTCGAGTTTGTCAGGCGCGGCCAGCGATGCGTTTTCCAGATACCATCCATGATCAATCATTCCCTTGACCACCAGGTGGTAAAACACCGCGTCGCCATGATAGGTGAAGGGAATGCGGAAGTGCGCATTGCGCAGGTCCATGACCCAGACGAGTATCAACAGGCACAGCGCGAGCGCCACCCCGTAACCCATCAGGTTTTGCGCCACCGGCCGCATCAGGGTACGCGTGAGGGTTTTCGATTCAATCGCGGAATTGTCCGCGAGGGTTTGCTCTTCGAGTGCCATCTTTCCGTTCTCCGCGTTTTTTAATGAATAAGAATGCGGTTGCGGGAGGCAGTCTACGCCTGAGAGAGCGTATTGCCAAGCCTTTCACTCTCGCTGATTCTCGGCTAAATTCCCGCGCGACTATGCAGACCGAAGATTACGAACATCTCTATCGCCTCGAAGAAACCTTCTGGTGGTTCGCCGGAATGCGGGAAATCACCGCTGTTCTGCTCGATCCTTTTCTTCCGCCACGTGACCGCGTGATTCTGGATGCTGGCTGCGGAACCGGAGGCAATCTCGAATGGTTGACGCGTTACGCGGGCGGCGGGCGCGTCACTGGCATTGATCTGATTGCGACAGCTCTCGAATTCTGTCAAAAGCGAAACCACGAACGATTGGCTCAGGCGTCGGCGACCGATCTGCCTTTCGCCGACCAATCATTCGACCTGGTCACGAGTTTCGATGTGCTGGTGCAGATTCCGGGCCCTGCCTCCGACCAGCAGGCGATGCGGGAGATGTTTCGAGTATTGAAGCCCGGCGGGATCGCGTTCGTGCGCGGCGCGGCTTTTGAATGGATGAAGAGCGGCCACGACCGCGCGCTCGGCACCCAGCGGCGGTACAATCTCGATGAATTGCGGGAAAAGTTAAAGCGCGCCGGGTTTGAGGTTCTGCGCGAGACCTACGCCAACAGCCTGCTCTTCCCCATCGCCGCGATTCGACGGTTGCTGCTCAAACGGCTGGGACTTGCCGATGAGGGGTCGGATGTCAAACCGCTCCCGAAAAACCTGCAATGGATCAATCGCATTTTAATGAACGCTCTGCTTTGGGAGGCGAGAAGGCTGCGCGATCCGAACGCGCGGCTGTCCGTGGGGCTGTCAGCAATCTGCATCGCGCGGAGACCGAATGGTCACCATGAGTGATTGTTCAGTATAGGATGGTATCTGCTGGTGCTCGTCAATCGGTGAATTGCAAGTCACCAATACCGTCCCTCTCGGCAAACACACAATCAACTTAAGAAATCAATACCTCAGGATGGTTTTTAACGATGTTCAGCAATTTCAATGCGGCATCGCTTGGGACTCGCAGCCCCTGCTCCCAGGCTTGCAATGTTTTGACGCTGACATTGAGCAATCGCGCGAACACTGCTTGTGAGCAATTGAACTGCTCGCGCAACTCAACGATCTCTTCCCGCGTCATCTGGTCAGGAGGCGCAGGGAGAATCGTAGTACGCGCGTTGATTTGTTCGCCACGAGAGTGTCGCAGGGCCTGGTCGAGGGATTGCATCAATTCACCAAACAATTCATCACTCATGTACTTTTGCTTCTTGCGCTTCTTGCCGATCGTTTTCATGACCTCTACTCCTTGTTTGCTCCTTTGATCATCTCGACCATTGCGGCAACCTGTTTGGCTTGCTCCGGCGATAGGTTTGCCTGTTCATTCTTACTGAAAAGCAGTAGGAGAAATATTTTCTCACGATGCTCCAGATATAGATAAATGTAACGGAAACTCCCTCTCTTTCCACGTGAGCTGTGTGGGTCAGATATTCGCCCCTTGCGAGCGCCGCCTGTGCCCTTTATCACTGGCCACCGCTCAGGGTCGGCCAGAAGGTCAGTCTGTATAGCGAAAAGCGTCTCGAGAGAAGTGAGCATCTCAAGTTGTCGCATAAACACCGGCATCTCGATAAATGTATAGAGCTTTTGGCTTTCCTCGCCCACTGGCTAAGTATCCTACATAGTAGTATACTTGTCAAGATACTGTTGCGCTGGAGTGGCTGCGGGGTCAGCTCTGAAGAACCAAAATTCTTCGCACAGGAAATGCTGCCTAAACAGCCATTTACAAAAACATCATGAATTATTTTTTCGCGCTGACGGTTTTTCGGC
>JAKEHZ010000165.1 GCA_022614735.1 Acidobacteriota bacterium
GACCCCGCTGTCGCGACTTCGATCGCCCGTTTGGCGCTCATTTGGCCGCGTACTTCGCGGAAATCGACCGCGTATTGATCGGCTGCACTGAACATCTGCTCGATGTCCACGCGCATCGGCGCAGGCAAAGGGTCAGAGTTTAGCAGAGCGATCACCTCTCGCAGGTCTTTGACCGGATAGACGTCGAGTCCGTTGACGACCGCTGCCTCACGCGCATTTTCGACCGGCAGCAGCAGTCGCTGAAGATTTTTGCGTCTGGCGGCGACAGCAATGGACAATGCTCCCCGCACAGGCCGAACTCTTCCGTCAAGCGCAAGCTCACCGATCAGCAAAGCATCATCCAGGCTCGCGTGCTTCAATCCTCCGCTCGCGCCTAGAATGCCGACTGCAATCGGCAGATCGAAAGCCGAACCTTCCTTTTTCACGTCCGCGGGCGCGAGATTGATAGTGGTCTTGTAAACTGGAAAGAGGAGTCCGGAATTCGTGATGGCTGAACGAATGCGCTCGCGGCTTTCGCGCACGGCCGCGTCCGGTAATCCGACGACGGTAACTAAGGTTTCGTTCTGCGAATCACCGGATCGCGGCGCAAGATGAACTTCGATCTCAACCAGTTCGGCGTCAATGCCATAGACAGCAGCACTGAGGGTTTTGAAGAGCACAGGCAGACCTCCTCATTTCCAATCAATTCAATTATTCGAGAGAGTTCGGCAGTATTTCTGGTTGCGGCTGACTACAACTCTCTCGGCTAAGGCAGGGTGGCGGGTGAATGATAAACCATAACCCGATCCAAAACAAAAGACGCAAGCCGCGCCAAGGAAAGGAGGGGAAACTTGGCCAACTTGCGTCTTTTGATAACAACAGCGACTGACAGAATCAAGCCGCTGTGAATGCTAACGTCCTGAGCGGATCGGAACCTTGATCACCTGACCGGCGCGGAGCCTGGCAGAGGGGCTAATTCTGTTGAGCGTCGCTATGTCGCGCACAGAAGTATTGTACCGGCCGGCTATATCCCCAAGTGTCTCACCCGGTCTGACCTTATAGGCGATCATTTTTGCAGAACCTTTGGATGTCGCGGGTGCGGATGTGGCCATCGTATCTCTAGCCGATGAAAAGACGATGTTCTTAATACTACTACTCATCGGTATGACCACTTTCTGTCCCGGTCTGATCACACCACCATTGACCTGCTCAATCGTTGCAGTTGAAACTCCGGTTTTACGACTGATCGTCTCGAACGTATCATTGTTCTGAGCCGTCAACATGCGCCAGCTCGAGCGCTTCTCAGCAGGAATGCGCATCAATGCGGTATGTAACACTCGCCCTTTCCCCGTAGGAACCCGCAAGAGATGCTCAGAGCCCGGAGGCGTCAGACCCCGCTTGAGCTCAGGGTTAAGCGCAAGTAAATAATCATAGGGCGTGTCAGTGGCATCAGACACAAGGCGTAGATCAACCATATTGTTGACCTTCACATAATCGTAGGTCAACGCTGGTTCGGGCCTGACCGAGAAACCATATCTTTCAGGATTCTTGGCGATGATGATTGTCGCCAGGATATTCGGCACATAGTTTCGCGTTTCGTTTGGCAGCAATCCTCGATCGTAAATATACCAGAAGTCAGCGTAGCCGGAACGCGCGACCGCTGAATCAACCCGGCCTTCGCCGGAATTGTAGGCAGCCATCGCCAGTTCCCAGTTACCGTCATACCGAGCCGCAAGCCATTTCAGATAACGAGCCGAAGCCCGCGTGGCCTTCTCGAAGCTCGACCGCTCGTCGACATAATAATCCTGGCGCAGACCGTAACGTGCGCCCGTCCCCGGAATGAACTGCCACAAACCGACAGCGGCGGCCCACGAACGGGCAATCGGCGACCATGCGCTTTCAACCTGACCCAGCCAGACCATGTCCTGTGGTACACCCTCTTCCTTAAAGATCTTCAGCGCCATCCCCATGAAACGACCAGAACGACGCAATCCCTGCTCCATCGTCGCGCGACCGCGCCCGGTGTAGTAATTGATGAAGCCTTGGATCAGTGCATTTGGCTTGAAGCTGAAGTCCAGTTTGGCCGCCGCAACCGCCGATTTGGCCTGTTCCTCGGTTACCCCCTGGGTCTCTTCCTCGGTCAGCTTCAGTTTGCTCAAATCGTCAAGCGGAGACGGAGTATAAACCTGCTGTCCAAAACCACGGTCGGAACCGGCCTTATCCTGTTGAGATTGGGCCAGAAGGTTTTGCTGTTGAATCTCCTGCCGGTTGTCACGATTACTGACCGCCTGCATTGTGGGAGTTGCAGCGAATGACAACAATGTCATCTGACGCTGGAATATTTGATCCACCAGACCCTGGTAGTGCTGCAGAAGACGCGAATCACTGCGAACGTCAAGGCCGGATTCCAGAACTATATCAATCGCTCGGTCATACTCACGGCGCGCCTTATCAAAATTGCCGTCTTTGAAATTGACCTCAGCCGATTGGAAATAGCCGCCAGAGCGTTCAATGACCCTCTGAATCTCCAGATTACGTATCGCGATCTCTGCTGGTATTTCGCTGTTGTTTGAAGCCGCACCACGTCCCTGTGCAAAGGCTGATGAAATCAGGCTGGTAATCAGGGCAACGGCACAGAGTGAGGCGGCTAAGAGACGGGGAAGATCTGTCTCCGTCTCTAGTTGTCGCTGTTCCATTACTTGTTATTCCTCCAAAAATCTTTTCATTCCCGGCAATAATTGCGGTTAGCGCGTTTCCTCCGAGGTATGCTTGGCAATGGCTGGTCACATTAATGTCTGTGACTCAATTAGAAACGCGAACGACAGGCTGGATTGTAACTTTTACACTTCAACCCTGTCAAACCGGATTTTGCCTTCAATTTGCCTGACCAGATATTGTCTAGGACGGGGGAAAATAGCCAGATGCCATAGCCCTCAAGAGAAAAGAACCGAATGATCATCCACTGGGAGCGCATCCAGCATCTAGCATCAGGATTGACACTCTGGGGTGAGTATCGTATAAGCAGAAAGGATGAAATCAGCACACAAGTCGCTTTTGCCCCTTCTGTTGAGCTTGGTGTGCGCGGTCGTTACCACTACCTTTGCGCAACAGCAGTCCTTTCCGCAGTATGTCGGTCATGTCAATGACTTCGCCAATGTCATAGAGGCGCAGACCGAGAATCAGCTTGAAACCATCTTAACCAATTTCGAGAAGCTGACTAATACGCAGATCGCCGTTGTCACGGTTCAATCGCTCAATGATCGCCCAATTGAGGATTACGCTAACGATCTCTACCGAGCCTGGGGCATCGGCCAGAAGACTGGTGAAAACAAGGACAAAGGCGCTTTGCTGCTCATCGCCCTCGGGGATAGAAAGACGCGCCTCGAAGTCGGCTATGGACTAGAAGGTGATCTGCCCGACGGCCTTGCAGGCGAGATCATCCGCAGAATGCGGCCATTCCTACAGCAACAACAGTATTCACAGGGAATAAATGTCGGCGTCAGAACACTGGTTGATACCCTGGCTCAGAAATGGAATATCTCGCTGGAAGGAATCGAGGATCGCAGTTACGCCTATAGCGGTCCTGCCCAACCACGGGAGTTGAGCGGTCGCACCGGACTTATATTTCTTCTGCTCTTCCTCTCATTTATCTTTATTATGTTTATTATCGCCCGTTCCAATCGTAAACGTGGCGGTCGCAGTAGCGGTAGAGGCGCCCAAGACCTCTGGTGGACTTATCCGATTATCTTCAATCGCGGCGGCGGCACATTTGGTGGCGGCTCCTGGGGTAGCAGCGGTGGTGGTGGTGATTCTGGTGGAAGCGATTGGGGCGGTTTCGGAGGAGGCAGTAGCGGAGGCGGTGGAGCCAGTGATAGCTGGTAGTCTGATTGCGGATTGCGGATTGCGGATTTGATCTCGCATGGTGCCTTGTACAATCGCAAATCCGCAATCCGCAATCCGCAATCCGCAATTCGGAGGGGAGGGAGTAATGGACTCAAAATTCGAGGAACTGGTCACCCGTTTGGAAACAAACCAGGGTCGTAATCTGGTTTCAGTAATCGTATACGGCTCGGCGGTCGCAGCGCCGGGGAACCCGAAGAAATCCGACTATCATATCCTGATCATTACTAAACGTCTCGCGGCAACCAACCTGCGACAGGCGCGCCCGGTGGTCCGATGGTGGACGGGTGAAGGTTACTCTCTGCCTGTCTTCTTCACGGAAAACGAGATAGATGATTCTCTCGACGTCTATCCGATTGAGTTCAGGCATATGAAACGCGCCTACAGGGTGCTTTACGGTCGGGACTTGCTCGCGGGTAAGGAAATTTCGAAGACGAGTTTACGCTGGCAAACCGAACACGAACTTCGCGGGAAGCTTTTGCGGCTGCGTTCACTCTATTTGCCTGCCAGCATTTCGACCCCGGAACTGGCGAAG
Source organism: Acidobacteriota bacterium (assembly GCA_022614735.1). Taxonomy (GTDB): domain Bacteria; phylum Acidobacteriota; class Blastocatellia; order RBC074; family RBC074; genus JAKEHZ01. The sequence continues at coordinate 4,415 of JAKEHZ010000165.1, forward strand.
CTGATGACTCAAAGCGTCGTCAGTTTCGTGCATTTTATGCGCCCAATCCTGGAGATGCTCGGCGAAGAACCCCCTCTTGGCCGGTTGGCAACGGTGCAACGCATCGGCGAAAGGCTCCACATCGACACTTCTCCCCTCTCGCGCATCCTCCGACTCCGCGACGAGCCGAATGAGTTAATGGATATTGAGGTACAAGATCTTTTTGCGGGATACCTTGACTGCCTAGACCGCGTGATCGAGGCAGTAGATAATATGTAATTGTCTGGCAACCTCTCCCTGGTTGATTCTCCTCTCACACGACGTCCAATATCGAAACAATCTGATAGACGGTCAGTGAGCCGTCACACTAACTGATACATTTACAAAGGAGGAAAGTATGGGGAAGATAGCGTTAGTCATTCTGGGTGTGATTATTCTCGCTGCTTTGTTGATTGGCGGCTGGGCAGTCGGAGGTTACAACAATCTTACGACCAAACGAAATCTGGTTGATCAGCAATGGTCCCAGGTCGAAAACATGTTGCAGCGCCGTGCTGATCTGATTCCCAATCTCGTCGGCACCGTCAAGGGGGTCGCCAATCTGGAAGAGAGCATCCTCACCAAAATCGCGGATGCGCGCTCCAAGATTCTTTCACCGACGGCAACGCCTGAAGAGAAGATGGAAGCCAGCAACCAGATGACTCAGGCGGCGCGTCAGGCAGGACTCTTACCCGGAAGTGGGGGAATCCTCGGTCCCGGCGGACGATTCCTCTCGATCACTGAGGCATATCCGCAGTTGAAATCGGATCAAAGCTTCCTGCGTTTGCAGGACGAGTTGGCGGGAACCGAAAACCGGCTAGCCGTAGCACGCCGCGATTACAACAACGCAGCAACCGATTACAACACGACTCGCCAGAAATTCCCCACCGTCCTGATAGCCGGGTTTTTGAATTTTCAGGATAAACCTCTCTTCAAGGCTGACGAAGGCGCGCGGCAGGCGCCAAAGGTGGACTTTAGCAAGTGAGATGTTGAGAAAGAGCGGGGGAGCGGGAGAGCGGGAGAATTGTCGGAATCTCCTTCGTCTCCCGCTCTCCCGCTCCCCCGCTCTTTCTTAAGTGGTCAATCTCCGATAGATCCCCGGCAGCCGTTCCGGCAAACTCATAACGTCATCGATAATCGTGTAGCCCACCTCACCATACAAATCCTTCAACTCAGCTTCGGATTCGCGGTCGATCGTTATGCAGAACGGGGTGATGCCCAGCACTTTCGTCTGTCGCAAAGCCATCTTCGTGTCCTCGCGGGCGTAGCGTGAATCACCATAATCGTGATCGTATGGCCGCCCGTCACTGAGCACGATCAGAAGCTTCGTCCGAGTATCTTGTTTCTCGAGCTCTGAGGCGGCATGACGAATTGCCGCGCCCAATCGCGTGTTGTTGTGATAGGTGATGCCGCCTATTCTTTTTTCAATCTCACTCGAATACTTCTCACCAAAGCGTTTGATGGTGAAATATTTGACGTTGCGGCGGCCTTCGCTTGTGAACCCCGAGATCGAATAAGCATCGCCGACCGCTTCGAGCGCCTCACTCATCAGCACCAGACCCTGTTTTTCAATGTCGATGATCTTTTGGCCGGGCCGCGTGTATGGCTGATTCGGGTGCCGTGTGATCGTGCGAGCCGTTGAAGAAGACATATCCAGCAGGAAAGAGACAGCGACATCGCGCTCACGCCGGACGCGCCTGATATAAAGACGATCCGAAGGGCGGCCATTCGTCTTTTTGTCAACGTAATGATCAATCACTGCCTGCAGGTCGTAATCTTCGCCGTCCAGCTCACCCTTGACCTTGCGCATCGATTCGGGCTTGAGCATCTGGAATTGATGACGGATCGACGAGATAACACCTGAATATCTGGCCCGCACCTGCTCGACGAAGTCGCGATGGCCCCGGCGGTTTTCGCGCTGAATGACACGACACCATTTCGCCCGGTGATCGCCAAGCTCGCGGTCCCACTCGTCGTAGAAGAAGACCTCGTCGCCTTCCTGCAACTCCTGCTCGCTCGTCTCGGCATTCATCAATTCGTTGAGCAGTTCGGAATCTGTCGGCAGATTCTCTTCCACAGCCTGCGACCACTGGTTAAAGAGCTCGGGTCTCCGTTGCTGCTGTGAAGGCGCTCGTTGCTGCTGCCCCTGATCATTCTCTTTGTTCTCTTCATTCTCTTCCTCCTTCTCCTGTTGATCCGCTGCCGATTCGCTCTCGGACTGTTGCTGATTCATTCGGCCATCCAGGAGTTCGTAAACCCGAAACGTCGCCATGAGCGTGTCGCCAACCGTCGCATCTTCGCGGCGCAGGTAGTCGTTCACAATATTTTCGAACTGATAAATCACTTCGTAATAGGCTTGTCGCGCCTTTTCATCGATCACACCTGCGCAGAGAGTGATCTGGAAAAGCAATTCATAAATGCTCTGCTCGATGGTCAACTCAGCGATCGGCGGGCGGCGTTCGATCAATCGCGCGCGGACGAAATCCAGATCGCGCCGGATGCCGCGATAATTGCTCCGCAATCGCCAATCGATGCGGCCGTTTTCGAGCGTCGTGAAAACACGTGTGGCGAGCAATGGGCTGGGGAAGCGTGAGAGGACGGTCTTAAAATCAGCATAATCGAACACCCCGGGTTCAAGCCTGGAGCGAAACCGAAGACCCAGATGCTCGGCATTTGAGTACTGGATGTAGTCCTCATCATTGAGACCTTCAGCTTGCCTGCTCTTCTCTTTCTCCTCGTAATAGGAGTCGATCTCTCTCAGGGCCGCGCGTATATCCGGCGTGCCCAACGCCCGCGTCCCAAATTCGACCTGGCCTGAAGCGTGTGCAGCGAGCACTTTGTAGAGTTTGAAATCGTCTTCAGGAGAATCGAACTCGGAGACGACGGAAGGCAGCTGGATTGTCTGGCCGTCGTTGATCTTCGACTCCTCAGGGATAGAGCCTAAGGGCGCAATCATCATTTCGCGGCCGGTCAAACCTTCGATGTACAACCTGAGCAGGTGCGCAACCGAATCGAGAGCGATGCCGTCGTGCGCGCCCCGTAAAGAATCCTGGCTGGTCTTCGATTCGAGCGCGTAATAGGCCTGCGCCTTTCGCCGGTCCTGACGATGCAATTCTGCGCCCTCGCGTGCCCAGGCTTGAAATTGATCGAGCGTGGCTGAAGCGAGCGCTTTCGGCGAACTCCTGAAACATTCGAGCGCGATGTAGACGTTACGTGAGGCGAGTTCTTCCACAATATCGAGGACCGCGTCTACGCGCTCCGCGACGCGTTTGCGCTGTGTGACAGAGAGTGTGGCAAGGACCTTGGGCGTGAGCTTGAGAAAATCGTAAACTATCGCATTGCCTTCATCAGCGACCTTGCGCGTAACGCGGTTCCATTTTTCAAAACTCTCTGTCCCACCCACCTCGAGCACTGAACGCGCTGAGCGAAAATACTGCAGCGCCGTCGCCCCACCGCGTTCAAGAAAGAGTGCCGTCTGCCTGCACAGCTTTACGATGTCCGCAGGGTTCCGCACATAGCCCAGACCCTCACCGACTGCGCCTAAAAACTCCGCCGCAGTTGCGCCCGTGCGCTGCGCAAAGCTCTCCGCCAGGTTCAAGGTGGCCTCGAGCGGAGTTTCGGCTGTCCCGGTCTCGAAATTCCGCAAGGCAGCAAGCGCCTGTGGTGCGGCGATCAAGACTTCAGTGCTATGCTTTACTGAACGATGAGCTACTTCAACCGCGATGCCGAACATTCTCGCCGCCGACCGCTCATCACCCAGTGATGCAGCCATGCGGGGCGCATTGCGGAAAGTCGCCAGCGCCGCTGCCGGTGAAAGAACAATCTGTTTCGAGCAGAGCGCAATCAGCAATGTCCGCAAGCGGCCCGGCAAGGCCGCAAATGTGTCGATGGAATAGCGGAAGAAATCGCTGGCTTCTTCCGCGCTGTTGAGCGCAATGCGGCGGCCCAATTCCGCCCACGCGCGCAGATCGCCGTTATCGAGAAGCTTTGCTACATCAGGCACGGACTTGAAGAAATCCATGGCGACCTTCGGCGACACGCTGACGAGCGATGCCCCGATATCCACCGTCACCCATCCGCGCTCATTCGGCCTCAAGCCCATCTTCATCGCGAGCGATTCGACGGTGTTTCGCGTCAACCCTTTAAACAGCGAACCTGTTAATCCTTTGCGTTCTTCAGACATATCAAGCAAAAAAAATCAAAAGGCAAAAGGCAAAAATCAAAATGTCGGAACTTCATCATAGTAATTATTTTTAACTTTTGCCTTTTGCCTTTTGATTTTTGATTTTTAGATCACGGTTGTGACGATCTCTCGAATACTTCTTTGCAATTCAATATCGTCAGTGATGGGGCTGGCGATGGCGATGTCGCACGAGGTCACCGGGTCGACTCCACGAGCGATCATCTGCGCAGCATAGACAAGCAGGCGCGTTGAAACTCCTTCTTCAAGTCCGTGACCTTTCAGATTACGCACCTTCTCACCGATCTTCACCAGGTCACGCGCCGTGGCCACGTTTACCCCTCCCTCGTGTGTTACTATTTGCGCCTCGGCTTCCGGCGGTGGGTAATCGAACTCAAGCGAAAGGAATCGCTGGCGCGTCGATTGTTTGAGGTCTTTCAACACGCTCTGATAACCAGGATTGTAGGAGATGACGAGCATGAATTCGTCAGGGGCGTTGAGTAGGATTCCGAGTTTTTCGACTGGCAGGATGCGGCGGTCGTCGGTCAGCGGGTGAATCAAGACTATGGTATCCTTTCGCGCCTCCACAACTTCATCCAGATAGCAGATCGCGCCATGGCGCACAGCCGTTGTCAGCGGACCATCGTGCCATACAGTATCGTCGCCTTCGAGCAGGAAGCGCCCGACGAGATCGGTCGCGGACAAATCTTCATGGCAGGCTACGGTAACTAATGGCCTTCCCAGACGATAAGCCATTGCTTCAACAAAACGGGTCTTGCCACAGCCGGTAGGACCTTTGAGCATGACAGGCAGTTTCGCTCTGTATGCAGTATCGAATACCGCGACTTCATCCCTAACACTCAGGTAGAATGGTTCGCGAGCAATGCGATACCTTTCAATTGGGTTTTCTTCTGTTTTTGTATTACCTGTGACACTCTGTATCGTTGTCATTGGTTCATCCCTGCTTTAATCGTCCATTCCGTGCTAAAATTGACGTTACATCTTAGCATAGAAGTTGGCAGTTATCAGTTACCAGTTGGCAGTTGGCAGTTGTGACCGGAATCGTATTTTGAGTTTCCATTTTAATCTAATCAAGTGCCAACCTTGAGCTGTAAAATACATTGAAAGCAAAGGATTTATGATTGCAGTTGCAATGAGCGGCGGGGTCGACAGTTCGACTGCCGCTGCGCTATTAAAAAGTCAGGGACACGATTTGGTCGGTTTCTCGATGCAGCTTTGGAATCAACGGCGCATTAATGTCGGGCCGGAAGGTGAACCTTTGCCCTCGCGCTGTTGTTCGCTTGATGACCTTTACGATGCTCGGACGGTTGCTGTCAAGCTCTCTTTTCCATTTTATGTCATAAATCTCGAAAACGAGTTCGAGCGTGATGTCGTCCGCCCATTCGTCACCAACTATCTCAATGGCCTCACACCCAGTCCATGCGTCGCGTGCAATTCGTTTCTGAAGTTCGACAAGCTCGTCGAACTGGCGAAGAGTGTCGATGCGGAGAAAGTCGCAACCGGCCATTATGCGCGGGTTTTGTATGACGAAACCCGCGGACGATGGTTGCTGCAGCGCGCCGTCAACCAGGCCAAGGATCAGTCCTATTTTCTCTTTGAGCTGACGCAGGAACAGTTGAGTTATGCGATGTTCCCGCTTGGCGAGATGAATAAACAGCAGGTGCGCGAGATCGCCGAAGCCGCGGGGCTTCCGACAGCGCACAAGCCGGAAAGCCAGGAGATTTGCTTCATCCCGGACGGTAATTACGCGCGCTTTATCGAGAAGTATCTCGAAGAGGACAAAACAGCACCAACAAGCGAAAACGAGCTGCCGGGCTTGAATCAGCCTCTGATGCGGAGCAATCGAAGAAGCAATCTCGATTCGTCGAAGCTCTCTCCCGGCGAGATCGTTTCGACCTCCGGCGAAGTGCTGGGCATACATCAGGGTATCCACCGTTATACGATAGGTCAGCGCAAGGGGTTGGGCATCTCCGCGCCCGAACCGGTATATGTTGTGCAAATTGACGCACAGAAGAACCGCATAGTCGTCGGCAGCAGTGATGCGCTGTTGAAGAGAGAGATGATCGTTCAGCGCGTGAACTGGATCGCGATCGAAGATTTGACCAGGCCGATCACCGTCACCGTAAAAATCCGTTCACGCGCCGAAGAAGCAGCGGCAACTCTGACGAAGAATGAAAATGGTTCGGTGCTTGTGACTTTTGACGAAGCTCAGCGCGCGATTACGCCGGGACAAGCGGCGGTCTTTTATGACAGTGACATTGTGGTGGGCGGCGGTTGGATCTCTTGACATCCTCCCCGCACTAGAAGTGCGGGGATTCCCTATCGAGTAGGGGAGGTCCGCGGTTCATTTTATGCACAAGCTTCAATTATCTCGCGATGAGATGCGTCGTTTAGGCTATCGCATCGTAGACAATATCGTCGACCATTTTGAAACTGTGTCAGATAAACCGGCTATGAGACTCGCCTCACGAGCCGAGCTCGAAGCTGCGCTACGCGAACCTATTCCCGAAGAGCCTACGGGTTTTGATGATCTGCTTGATAAATTAGAGCAAGATGTTTGGTTAAACATCGGCCATCTCAGTCATCCACGCTTCTTCGCTTTCATTCCGAGTCCGAACAACTTCGTCAGCGTCATGGCCGAGGCTCTTGCCGCGGGTTTCAATCCATTTGCGGGAACGTGGATTGAAGGGTCCGGTCCCGCTCAAATCGAGCTTGTCCTGCTTGATTGGCTGCGAGAAATATGCGGAATGCCCGAGTCCGCCGGTGGGCTTTTTGTCTCAGGCGGTTCGGTCGCCAATCTGACTGCGCTGGCAGTCGCGCGCCATGTCAAACTCAACGACGAGATAGAAAATGCCGTCGTCTATTGTTCGGACCAGACCCATTCATCGATTGAACGCGCTCTGCGAGTGCTCGGCTTTTCGCGGGAGCAGTTTCGCAGGATACAATCGGATGATGATCTGCGTCTGTCGCAGACACAACTCGCGGAAGCGGTTGTCAGGGATCGTCTGGCAGGCAGGCGCCCGTTCTGTGTTATCGCAAACGCAGGCACGACCAATAGCGGCGCAATCGATCCTTTAAATGAAATCGCGGATTATTGCGTTCAGGAGAACTTGTGGCTCCACGTCGATGGGTCTTACGGCGCGGCGGCAGCATTGTGTGAAAAAGGACGCAGGCTGCTCGCCGGGATAGAGCGGGCCGATTCGCTCTCGCTCGATCCGCATAAATGGCTCTTTCAACCATTCGAGATCGGCTGTCTGCTCGTCC
>JAKEHZ010000166.1 GCA_022614735.1 Acidobacteriota bacterium
ACAATCGAAAGCATCTTGTCGGCGTCAATCGCTGAGACAACCGTGCGTCCTTCACGTTCGTAGACCACTACATTGCACGGCAGCAGCAACCCGAGATCAGGCTCCTCCTGCAATGCCTGATACGCCAATGGTGGGTTGCAGGCGCCGAGGATCAGGTACCTGTAGAAATCAATCCCCAGTTTCTCCTTCAGCTTCTGGCTGATATCTATTTCGCAAAGCACACCGAATCCTTCTGCGGCAAGCGCTTCCTTTGCCCGCTGAACCCCAGTGTCCCAAGGAATATCCAGGACTCTGTGATAGCCATAGTTGGTTTCGTACTTCGCAACAGTTGCCGGATTCGTCTTCATAACATCTCCTCTCTTCATCATCTTAAAATCTGACAGATAAACACTTAAGCAATCGAAATTGAACGGTATCATTACTGCTACACTTAACGAGATGATCGTTTGTTCCGATGAAACATCCGCATTTCCTGTGCCAACGAATATTCCACAGATTGTCCATATATTGATTAATGGTTTGTGGGAGCGATAAAACTATCTGATGTGGAAATGTTCCCAGTAATGGGCAATAACCACACTTATCGCGTAATTTTCCACAATTACACGCTACCTCAGACCGGATCCGCTCTTATTTCACTGATTTCAGTTCGGCATTCGGGTTGCAATTCTGAATTCTCCAACAGCTTCGATAGGGAGGATTCGGGGGAAAGAGAGTGTTTGCCCGGGAAATTCGAGCCAAGCGATGAAGCCTTTGTCGGAGCAAGTGATGAAACAGCCAGTTATCAGATTCGAGCCGGTCCATTGGTGGATACTGCTGATCGCTCTGTTATTCGGCGTTGTGATCTTTTTTGCGCTGCACTTGCACGCTTATTGATCCGTTGTTGAAAGATAGCGATCTGGCGTTTGTCGAATCAGATCGGAGCGTATGGCGGTCTTCACCTACGTGTTAATTATGGATGAGACGAAACTCTATTCCTGGTTCCTGGGGCCAAAGGCCGAAAATGCCGATCTGCTCGAGAGGCTGATCCTGGAGGCCTTGCGTGATTGTGTCTTCTGGCGGCGGAATTTCCACCCCGAAGACGACATCCTCATCACTGAAAAGGTCAAGAGAGAGGACGCATTTCAGGATTCGCTGGCGCTGATCCGGCAGGAGTTTCTGACACTCCTGGCCAACCTGAAACGGGACATCCCGTTCTACAGCCCAAGATATATCGGACACATGCTGGGCGACCAGCTTCTGCCGGCCATAGCCGCCTACTTCGCAGCCATGCTGCACAACCCGAACAACGTCACTCTGGAAGCTGCGCCCATCACGACCCAATACGAACTGGAAGTGGCCCGGCAACTGGCCCGGCTCATGGGCTACGATGGTGAATCCTGGGGGCACATCACATCCGGCGGAACGATTGCCAACTTCGAGGCACTGTGGGTCGCCAGGAACCTGAAGTTTTTTCCCATCGCGGTGCGAGACGCAGCGCGGAGCCTGGCGCTGGAAGAACTGCCAATCACGCTACCGACTGGGGAGACGGTCAACCTTGTTATTGCAGACGATAACTGGCTGTTGCTCAACCTCGACACCGACGAAACGCTGAAGCTGCGTCCGTGTTTACACGATTTATACGCCAAGCGCAGAACCGATTTGACGCAGGGTGAGATTGAGAAGCAGGTTAACCAGCAACTGGCAGCCCACAGCATTTCAGGAAAAGGAATTCAGCGATTCTTCTCTGATCTTGGTGATGAGGCGGTTGCGGCTCCCCTGGTGCTCCTTCCCTCAACAGCACACTACTCAATGCAAAAGATTATTGAAGCACTCGGACTGGGCAAACAACAGATTGAAATGATCCCGGTGGACAGCCACTTCCGCATAGACGTAGATGCCCTGAGCGAAACACTACTGCGTTGCGCAGGCGAGCGCAGGCCTGTCATGGCGCTGGTCTCAGTTCTGGGCTCTACCGAAGAAGGGGCCGTTGATCAGATTCATCGTCTGGTAGAGGTTCAGGTTGAGATGCGAAAACATGGGCTGACGTTTTACCACCACTGCGACGCAGCGTGGGGTGGCTATGTCAGAACCCTCTTCTTCGACAAGGAGGGAACTCCTGTTAAAACTCCCAATGCGATCCGTGAGATCACTCAGACGTGGCCGGCGGACGAAGTCTTCGAGAGCTACAGCGCCATTCATCGCGCCGATTCGGTCACGATCGATCCGCACAAGCTCGGATACATCCCCTACCCTTGCGGTGCGATTGTTTTCCGACACGAAGGCGTGAAAGAGATGATCACAACTGACGCACCTTACATCTTCGATGGCGAAGAGAAACGCGATAGGCCGTTCATTGGCCGATACATTCTGGAAGGCTCCAAACCGGGCGCAGCCGCTGCGGCCTGCTGGTTCGCACATCGCGTCGTCCCGCTAAACCAAAGTGGCTACGGCCTGCTCATTGGCAAAAGCATCCAGAGCACGCAGGAGTTGTGTTATCGCTTAGGCCGAGAGTTAGCACCGGAACTGGCGCGCGAGGGAATCAATCTGAGAATCCTTACCCAACCGCCTGATGGTAATATCTTCTGCTTTGTTGTCAACAGGGTGGGAAACACCTCTCTGAAGGAGATGAACCGCATCAATCAGGCGATCTATGATGAATTGAAATTCAACCCCGAAAGCGTGATTCAGCGCCACAACTTCATCATTTCAAGCACTGCTTTGAGCTTCACCCAGTACGGCCTCAGGGGACCGCAGGGGAGAGGCTGTCTGGATGAACATTTAGCCGCGCTGGGCATTCCTAGTGAACAGTTCAGCGAGGTCGGCAGCGTGAAGGTACTTCGCTGCACGGTAATGAGTCCGTGGCTGGCGCTGTCGAGCGGGGGCAATCCAGACTTCAGCGCTGCTTTCGCTGCCGTGTTGAAGCACGTCATACGCTCTGCTGCTGCTGTACTGGCTCAATGACACGATGTTCATATGAAGATAGAAGAAAGGAAGGTCAACTGATGCAAGCAAATATACCAAAACTGCCGGACACTCAGATTCGTCATGCTGTGCTGCGCCAGCTCGAATGGGAGCCAGAGGTCTCTCACGATCAGATTGGCGTAGGCGTGATGGAAGGCGTGGTGACACTCACGGGACAGGTGGATACCTACGCGGAGAAAATTGCGGCAGAAAGAACCACCAAGCGCGTCTATGGTGTCAAGGCTATAGCCAATGATCTACAGGTTAGACCTGTAGGCGTCCGCACAGACACTGAGATTGCAGCAGACGCAGTGCGATCCCTCGAAGCGCACGTGAGTGCGCCGGCCAGTCAGATAATATTGACGGTCAGAGATGGCTGGGTCACGCTCGAAGGGAGCGTTGATTGGATGTTTCAGAAAGAGGCTGCTGAGAGCGCGGTGCAGTATCTAGGTGGTGTGAGAGGGATTGACAACCAGATCACGGTGATACCAAAAGTCTCTTCTGCCGAGGTTAGCGAACTGATCGAGGAAGCGCTGATCCGCAATGCTGAGGTCGAGGCCAGCCGAATCAGGGTAGAAACCCACAATGGTGTGATCACATTGTCAGGCACTGTGGACTCGTGGACGGAGAAAGAGGAGGCTGAACGGGCGTCATGGTCAGCGCCAGGAGTTTCCAGGGTAGTAAACCACATTGTTATAGCGCCGGAGTCAATATTCTATGAATAAATAATGCAATTTCTGGCGGATCAAACGGTGATTTACCTGGTCAGATAGTGTTTGAGGATGAAATGTAACTAGCGATTCTTGGTTGTCGTATGACATGCGATTCGAGCAGATCCGCTCCATATCTCTTTATAGCCAGTTTTTACTCACACAGAGCGGTATCGCTCAATATCTCAGGAACAGATTTCAGCATATCGAAAGGAGAAAGTTATGGCTAAGACTGCTTGCAAAATTCTGGGAGTTGTATTGATTCTGGTTGGAATAGTTGGTTTTTTCGCCCACAACCTGCTGGGACTGCATCTGACTCTGGTGCATAACATCATTCACTTGCTTAGTGGTGCGATTGCGCTTTACTTCGGCTTTGTCGGGACGAGCGAAGCAGCACATACGTTCAGCCGGATCATTGGTGTGATCTATCTACTCGTGGGTATCGTTGGGTTCATCACTCCCGGAGTGATTGAAAAAATCTTTCAAACCCAGGCCACGACAGAAAGCCTGAATCTCATTCCAGACAACATCGTTCATTTGCTTGTAGGAGCACTTTTCTTGATTGTCGGTTTTCTGCGCGAACCGCAACCGGCTGCGCCCAAAGAGTCAAAAGTTAGTTGAACGATCAATCAGTATAGAAATAGATCGATTGAAGTGCGCATATCGATACGCCCGAATTACGCGAATCATCGATTTGTGTGATTCGCGTAATTCGGGCGCTTATTTTTCCGGAACTTATGGCACCAACCTTTTGTGAAAGACTGATTGAATCAGCTAATACTCGCAGGAATAAAGTTGCGATGACGGCACTTGGGCCAGAAAGGGCTCAAGACTTCACTTACGGCGAAATGCTCGCTCAGCTTCGCAGCATCGCCTATCGTCTGAGCCAGGAGCAAATTGGATCAGGTGATCGCGTCGCACTTCTTGGCGAAACCCACCCGCATTGGGCAATAGCCTATTTCGGCATCCTCTATCGTGGCTCGGTGGCAGTTCCGCTCGATCCTTCCGGATCGATTGATGCACTGGCAGCGTTCATCGAAGGTTCGGACTCCAGACTCGTTTTTGTCTCCTCTTCATCACTCGCCAAGTTTCGCGCCGTTTGTGACCGAATCGGCCGCCAGATCCCGGCAGTAGTTCTGCGCTCGTCCTCATCGCAAAACGGCGATGTTGATGGCATGGCTCGTTACGAAGATTGGGCGAGCACGCCAACAACGCCTAAATTCGATGCTACGCCACCTCCAGCTAAACCCGATGACATCGCGATTTTGATGTATACATCGGGCACGACGGGCGTACCGAAGGCTGTTCCTCTCACTCACGACAATATCTATGCTGAAAGCTGTGCGGTAGAAGAAGCGATGAAGGTCACAGAGAAAGAGGTGGTTCTTGGTCTACTGCCGCTTTTTCACGTCTACTCGCAAATCGTCACTCTCTGGCTGGCGCCGATCATTGGCGCGCGCGTGGTTTATATCACTGAACTAAGCAGCGCGGAGATCGAACGCGGGTTGAAAGAAGGCCAGGTCACCGCACTCATCGGCGTGCCGCGCGTATGGTATCTCTTCCACAAGAAGATTTTTGACACAGTTCGTAAGAGCAATCCTCTCGTTCGCAGGTTGTTCAATACCCTGCTGATCTTCAATGGTTGGTTGCGGGATTGGCTTGGCATCAATACCGGGCGGTTGTTTTTCGCCCGTGTGCATCATGGCTTCGGGGGCAAGCTGCGACTCGCCGTCTCGGCCGGTGCAAGTTTCGATGCGAAAGTCGCCATGGATTTTCATCGTCTCGGTTTCACACTCCTGCAGGGTTACGGGCTGACGGAGACGGCGGGAGCGGCAACTGTGACGCGCTTCGAAGATAACCGGATCGGATCGGTAGGCACGCCGCTCGAAAACATTGAAGTCAAAATTGATGAGCCGAACGAAGAAGGTATTGGCGAAGTGTTGATTCGCGGCCCCATTGTCACGCCGGGTTATTACCACAATCCTGAAGCCAATCGCGAAGCGTTCACCTCTGACGGATGGTTTCGTTCCGGCGATCTGGGGCGCTTTGATAATCAAAGGCACCTATTTATCGTCGGACGCAAAAAAGATGTGGTTAAGCTTCCATCGGGCAAGAACGTTTACCCGGATGATGTCGAAGATCATTACGCGCGCTCGCCCATGCTGAGCGAGATTTGCGTGCTCGGCATACGCGATGAATCGAGCCAATTTGCGCACGCTGAGAAATTGGTCGCCGTAGTCGTGCCGGATTTCGATTATCTGAAAGCGCATCATATCGTCAACGCGCGCGAGGCGATTCGCTGGGAGCTGGACAATCTGGGCCACGAGTTGCCGGAATACCAGCGCGTGCGCGATTACATCATCCGCGCCGAACCGTTACCACGCACAACCACGCGTAAGGTACAGCGCTTCGAGTTGCAACGTCAGATTGAGTTATCAGGAACCAGGAAAGAGGTGGCGCGTGATGTGACCCGTTTTGTTTTTACACCTGACGACAGTAGGCTGATTAGATCAGCCGCAGGCCGTGCCGTCGCAGCTGCTATCAATGAGCACGTACCTTCTGGAACCGTTATTCACCCGCAGATGAATCTCGAACTCGATTTGGGGCTTGACTCGCTGGCTCGAGCCGAATGCGTCATCAGCATTGAAAAGGCACTGGATATGGAACTCGATTCTACACACGTAAGCGCCGCCCTGACTGCCGGAGAATTAATCGCCTTAGTTGAGACAAAGAAAGAGAGCTCCAGGTCGTTTGCGAAGCCATCCGCTGCCACTTTGAATTGGCGAGAGATTCTGGCCAACGCACCTAATGAGATAGATGATCTGAAGCAGATCCTCAAACACAAACCAGTTGTAGCCTTGATCGCTTCAGTCCTGTTACGTTTGATCAACTTTGCCGCGCGATCGTTGTTGCGATTGGATGTCGAGGGTCGTGAGGTGCTCACCGCGCTTTCCCGTCCTTTTCTGATCTGCCCGAATCACCAAAGCTATCTTGATCCGATCCTGATCTGCTCTACTTATCCGCGCAGTGTGCTCCGACACATCTTTCACGTTGGCGCGAGCGAATACTTCACCGGTTCTTTTATGATGTGGCTGGCGCGTCTGTTCAACATCGTACCGGTTGATCCTGACACCAATCTGCTGCGGGCGATGCGCGCTGGCGCTGCCGGATTGCGCGCCGGCAACATCCTCAACATCTATCCCGAGGGCCAACGGTCGTTCGATGGATTGCTGCAAGAGTTCAAAGATGGCGCAGCGATCCTGGCCACGGAATTGAATCTGCCGATTGTGCCAGTGGCGATCGATGGCACGTATCGGGTTTGGCCGCGCGACTCGCGGCGATTGCATCTGGGCAAGGTTAAGATTCAATTCGGCGCCCCGATTAATGCTCGCACAATCGTGCCAGTAGAGATCGAGGAAGAGGCCAGGTACGAAGCAGTTACAGCAGCGTTGAAGGCGAGAATTCAGCAAATGCTTGAAGAGATGCGGAATGCAAAGTAAAGTTTTCCTATGTCATTCGCTCCATGATCACGATTTTATAAGCATACTGAAAGCCCGATAGACGTGCTGACTACGTCTCCAGCGATCTGTCTCGCTGGGCTTCGCGCTGTTGGTCTCCAGCTTCAGCTCGATTTCGGAATCTCATATTCCTTGTAGTTACGCCGGCGTTGTAGTAGAGGGTTCAACAATTCCTCGATGAAATGCGGAAGGCACATTTTGGTTTAGATAAACCGTTTGTCCGGCGCGCACGATTTCAACTGTGCAAGGCGCGCGCGATATCAGGGCCGTAGCCACACTGCCAAGCAGAAATCGTTCAAGGCGATGATGGCCGCGCGCTCCGATGAAGATGCAATCCGCCCCCCAGCCTGAGGCTTCATCGAGGAGGACACGCATTGGGTTTCCTTCTGTAATCACGGTAGAAACCACACACCCAGAAATTTGCAGACTCTCTACTGCCGCAGCAACCTGCCCTTCCATCCACTTTCGGGCGTCTGCTTCCCGCGTTTTGATCTGCTCGGGCGTCCACGGCAACAGTGGGGTGGTTGAGAGCCTGGGCGGTAGGACCGCGATCACACGTATTTCACTTTTACTCGGCCACAAACGCTCCGCGATTCTCTGCACTGCTTCATTGGCATCGAGCGAACCATCAAACGCCAGGAGGATGCGCACAGGTAAGGTTTCTGAGAGCAATTTCGGACGCGCAATATGTACTGAGCAATTCGCTTCGGTCGCTATCTTCTGCGAGACGCTGCCGAGTAACAATTGACCGAGCGCGGAACGACCATGAGATCCGACGATGATCAGATCCGGCTGCCATGCGTCGGCCTTCTCAATTATGGCTCTGGCCGGTGAACCCGAAAGCGCTTCTGAGCTCACTTCCCAATCGGGGAAATAAGATCGAACTCGTGCCCCCGCCTGCTGCGCTATTGCCGCGGCTTCTTCAAATGGGTTGAGGTATTTCTCGGTAATTGGTATCCATACATCGGCCACCGAGACCACGATTGCCTGCGCTTTTTTCGGCAAACCTGCCCTACGTAAATCGTCTAGCGCGGCCTTGGCGCAATCCGAACCGTCATCCGCAATCAAGAGTTTCATTGGCCGGTCCATAACTAATCCCCCTATCTTCACACTGGGCAACCGTTATGCCATTTATCACTAAGACGGATTTCAATGAGTTATGGCCAGGTAGATTGTTATGCTCGCCAG
The DNA here is from genome assembly GCA_022614735.1 of Acidobacteriota bacterium. GTDB lineage: Bacteria > Acidobacteriota > Blastocatellia > RBC074 > RBC074 > JAKEHZ01. The sequence continues at coordinate 8,360 of JAKEHZ010000166.1, forward strand.
TGTTCCTTCCCTATTGCGTCAAAATACCCATCACGGAGGGAAACTTTACCCAATAATTGTCTTCCAACAAACTGATCTGAGATTGAATGGCGGCTTAGATCACTGGCACATTGATTGCTAATTATTAGAGCTGTAGCGACATTCAACACTACGCAAAATGCAACCCAAACAACGGATAACCCTGTTTAAATCTCATTTGAATAAGGAGACCCAGAATGAAAGTTCAAGATGTAATGACCAGCAACGTTAACTCCTGTCGTCCCGAAACCAATTTGGCAGTAGTGGCCGCGATGATGTGGGATGAAGATTGCGGTGTGATGCCAGTGGTAAATGATGTGGGCAAGGTAGTAGGCATGATTACGGATCGCGACATCGCTATCGCGGTAGCGACAAAAGGTCGCCTTGCTTCCGAGATTCCCGTGAGCGAAGTAATCACAGACAGAGTGCATTCCTGCACTGTGGGTGAAGATATTAAATCTGCGCTCAAGACCATGCGACACGAGAAGGTACGGCGACTTCCTGTTGTGAACGATGATGGCTTGCTGCAAGGGATTCTATGCACGAATGATCTCGTCCTCCGCGCCGAGGAAGCGAGAGGCAAACATGTTCCTGATCTCCCTTATGAAGATGTTATGAGCACGATCAAAGCCATTTGCGAGCATCGTCCAAGAACGACTGCCGCTAGTGCTTAGAGAACGCCAAACACGCGAAAATAGGCGAATATCGTGAAAGTATTGATCCAAGAGTATTTAACGTGTTCCGTCTTAATTTCGCGTGTTTCGCGTTTTATTCTTGTTTCCTGGATACCGGTAAATAACGAGTGATAGGTGGTTATAACTATGACGATTTTCAGCGCAACATGTCTCACCACCACACTCCACGAATGCTTGATGGTTCCCCTGAAAAAGGCGCAACCGGCGAGACCAACAATGTCCTTACCAGGGATTGAGGAAAAGGTCGAATATCTCAGCAAACCTGAGATCTACCCAATTCCGACAAAGCACGTCGAGAGTAAAGAAACCCATATGTCCTGGGTCTTTCTGACCGACACACATGCCTACAAGCTGAAAAAACCCGTACGTTACGACTTCCTGGATTTCAGCACTCTTGAAGCACGGCGACAGGATTGCGAAGAGGAAATAAGACTGAACCGTCGGCTGGCGCCTGATGTCTATCTAGGCACCGTCCCTTTGACGATCGGACCACAAGGCGAAGTGCGGTGGGCTGGAAAGGGAGAACCTATTGACTGGCTGGTCAGAATGCGCCGGTTGCCAGGTGATCGGATGCTCGACCGGGCGATCGCCGACCAAACCGTTAGCGCTACAGATGTGCGCAAAGTCGGCCTACTGCTCGTCAGGTTCTACAAACAGGCTCTCCCCATTGAGATAGCCATTTCAGAGTACCGAAGGCGGCTGATAAAAGATATACGCACTTATCAGCAAGAACTGGCAAAGTCAGAATATGCCCTCCCCGGTGATTTATTGAAATCAATCGTCAGGGCGCAGTTGAAACTTCTGGCAGAGAAGCCGGGGCTTTTTGACAGCCGCGCACAAGCCGGGAAGATCATCGAAGCCCATGGAGATTTGCGTCCCGAACACATCTGTCTGGAGAGCGAGCCGGTGATCATCGATTGTCTTGAATTTAACCGCGACTTCAGAATTCTTGACCCGGTCTCTGAGCTTGCGTTCTTGTCGTTGGAATGCGAGCGTCTTGGCGCCGCCGACATTGGCGATCTCATTCTGCAGACCTATTTTGACGAAACCGGCGACAGACCGCCTGAACCCTTACTGGTCTTTTATAAGAGTTATCACGCCTGCCTTCGCGCAAAAATCGCAGTCTGGCATCTCAAAGACAACGCGGTGCTCGATACGGCGAAATGGACGAACAGAGCAACCCACTATCTTCAACTGGCTGCCTGTCTCATAACTACCGTTTCATAATTCCAGCAGTTCGACAATTGATCCACCTGAATGAATTCTCTTAATAGCTTCAGCAAAAAGCTCGGTAGCATCCAGAACGACCAATTTGGTTCGGACGAAGTCCGGATCCAACCGAAAGGGAGGAATTGTGCTGGTGATCACGATCTTTTCCAGGGCAGGATGTGAGAGAACCTGGCTGGCTTTGCTGGCGAATACCCCGTGAGAAGCAGCAGCATAGACCTTTTTTGCCCCGCGCTCCTGACAGCCTTCGGCCGCGCGTGCCAGCGTAGTTCCGCTGCTGATAAGATCATCAATGATAATCGCAATCCTCCCCTCTAAGTCACCTATCACTGCCTCGCCGCTGACGACGCCTGCGCTGCGGTATTTTTCCATAAATGCGCCGTAAACCTGGCGGCCAAGAGCGTGATTGAGAGATTGCCGAAACTCCTCCGCTCGTTTGACACCGCCGACATCGGGTGACACGACGACTACCTCTTCTTGCTCCACCAGCGGTACGAAATAATCAACAAACAGTCCTCGGGCTTCCAGGTGGTCTGTGCCGATCCGCCAGGCATTCTGAAAGGCAGCGAGATTATGCACGTCCAGAGTTACTATCCGATCAACGCCGATTACTTCGAACAGACTGGCGATATAGCGCGTCGTGACCGGATCCCGTGATTTGCTTTTCCTGTCCTTGCGCGCATAGCAGAGGTACGGAGTGACAGCCGTGATGCGGCCGGCTGAAGCATCCCGCAACGCTCCAAGGAAAAACAATAACCGGCAGAGCTTGTCGTTGACGCTTTGCTGCGGATCTCCGTAGAGTGACTGGATAACGAAAACGTCCCTCCCTCGCACACTTACCAATGGTCTAGCCTTATGCTCACCGTCTTCGAATTCTCGTTCTTCGTGTGCACTCAAGGGAATCCCAAGACCGGCGCAGACCTTTTCGCCAAAATCGCGACTGGAATTAAGAGCGAAGATCGCAATTTCTCCTTGGTTCATCGGATATCACCGCCTTACTGATCAGAGAAATATCAATAAATAGAACTGCCGGTGAATCCTGCAAGCAACATACCAGACTCCCATTCGAGTAAATCCAAAGCCAGGCAAATGGCACATTAGTTGCTTACTATCTCATCGGAAAAGGTTTTATAACTGTAACTATGGAAAAGGAACTTAACATAGCCAAGGAACTGGCAATGAGGGCGGGGGACATACTGCTTGAGCATTATGCCAGAAACACCTCCGTGGATTGGAAGGGACAAAATGATCCCGTCACTGCTGCGGATCGTGCAGTTAGCGAACTGCTGGTCAGGGAACTGAAACGATTGTTCCCTGATGACGGGATCCTGTCTGAAGAGGCTCGCCCTGCTCCGGCACGTCTCAGCAAATCGCGCGTCTGGATTATTGATCCGATGGACGGTACAAGGGAGTTTATCGATCATCGCGTCGAATTCGCTGTGATGATCGGTCTGGCGATATTTGGAAAAGCAAGTCTTGGAGTGATTTATCAGCCGATATCCGAGAAAATGTACTACGCAGTATCCGGGATGGGAGCCTTCCTTGAAAGATGCGGAGTGACAACGCGTTTGCACGTCTCACCTGAAAGTGATCCTGCACTGATGACTATAGCGCTCAGCCGTTCACATAACTCCCCGCAGGTTGATTTCATTCGCGATCGCCTTGGAATCAAGGGCGAGATTCGCTCGGGCAGCATTGGATTGAAGGTCGGGATGATTTGCGAAGGCCTCGCACATCTTTACCTGCATACAGGCAAGCGTACATATCAATGGGATTCCTGCGCGTCCGAAGCCATCCTGCACGAGGCGGGGGGACTGATGACCAACGTGTACGGTGATCCCCTACGCTACAACACTTCAGAGCTGCGGAACCTTCACGGTATTATTGCCAGTAATGGACAATTACATGATCGCATCGTCGAAGTCACGAAGTGTGTGCTGGCTGGATTTATCTGAAATAAAAAATTAGGTGATTGACTCCTTGTCAGTCAGACAACAAGTCTTTTCTGGCATGTTTCATAGGACGCTAAAAGTAGTTAACAGTTTGTGGTTCACCGCAGAGCCCTCCATGAACTTTCATTCTCCACCGCGAATGAAAAAAAGAGAGG
>JAKEHZ010000167.1 GCA_022614735.1 Acidobacteriota bacterium
GCTTCGTTCTGGACATATGTGAAACCCGTTCCGTGTAGCTCGTTGGTGCCGGACCTGATGGCGAAGTTGGCGACGCTCGTCTGGCCGCCGCCGTATTGCGCTCCGACCGTCCCTGTCTGCAGCTTGAACTCACTCACCGCGTCGGCGCTCGGGCTGAATTCGTTATTGCTGCCACCCTGCAGGTCGAAACGGCCCAGCGCAATGCCTTCGATCAGAATCTCGTGTGAGTAGTACTGCCCGCCGTTGATCGACCCCTGGAAGGTGCCACCCACCGAGCCGGGCAGGCTGGTGAAGATGAAGGTCTGAATCTGCCGCTGGCCGTCTCCGACGGCTACTGGCCAGGTATCGAACTCCTGCTTGGTGACATATCTCCCGATCTCCGCAGTGCCCGATTCGAGCAGAGGCGCCGAGGCAGTCACCGTCACGGTATCAGCAACCTGCCCTGCCTGCAGCTTGAGGTCCACGGTCAATGTCTGCGCAACGCGTAATTGGATGTTGTCAGCCACTGTTGTTTGGAAGCCAGATGCCCTGACCGAGATCTTGTAGGTGCCGACCTGCAAATATGGGAGGCGGTAAACACCGGAATCCGTAGTCGTTGTCTTTGTTTCAATGTTCGTCTCTTTATTCAATGCGGTGACTTCGGCATTAGGCACTACAGCGCCTGTCGCGTCGGTCACGATGCCGTTGAATGTGCCACGTTCGCCCTGAGCAAGTGCTCCTGAGGAGATGAGCAACATCGACAGCAGCATAATTATTCCTGAGGCGAATTTTAGTGACAGGCTAAACCTTATAGATGGATGCCCTTTCATAATGCGCTCCTTTCATTCCCCCTTTCGGGGTGTTGGGTAAATGGTTCGCTTTCTCCCGCACCGTCAACCCGCCATTGATTGCACAGGGATATCAGCGCAGGCGCGCGACAGCCACACCCTCCTCTTCATAGGCTTACCAGCGTCGCAAGCCATAAGGGGAAGGTATGGGATTTTTCTTCAGGTCATCAAATTTGGCGAAGGTCTCTTTTGACAGTCGATCTTCGCCGGTCTTCTGGTAGTAGCGCGCGAGGAGGTAATAAGCCTCGCTATAACCAGGGTCCAGACGGATCGCTTCGAGTATTGCCTCTTTGACCTCAAAGCTTGCACCGTTCTGAAATAAAGCCTTGGCATAGTGATACCAGGCATGCGGTGAGGTTGGATCATTTCGTGTGGCGCGATAGAGCCAACCCACACCACGATCGTATTCACCTTCGTTAACCAGCCATTTGCCCAGATCGGTAAATGGCCAGGGATAGCGGATTTTCTGAAGCTCGATAATCTGAATGGCCGCCTGATATTCCTGCTTGACGCGCTCCCCATCGTTCTCGCCCTCATGCAGAAGGCCGGCATAGTAATGCGCCTTGTAATGAGCCGGCTGAATTTTGAACGTGGTTTGAAAAGCCCCCAGCGCATCTTTATATCTCTTATCCTCGAAGTAATATCGTCCCAAATGATAATAGGCATCGGCGTCCGTCGGATTCAGTTTGATAGTCTCACGGATATGCGCCTCGAATTTATCGTATTGCTGAAGCAGGTATTCGATCAGGGCGAGCAGTTTATAGACCTCCGAACGCCGGTCGCCGCGTTCCAGACAGTGGTTGGCCATTTCAAGGGCAACCGGTAGTTGGCCGCGTTGAAAGGCGATCAGAGCGAGGAAGTAAAATGAGCCGGTCTCATCCGGAAATTGTTGTCTGAGGATCTGAGCGTGCTGCTCGGCCTCCGCCCAGCGGGTCAGCCGCATCAGGACATTAATTAAAGCCATTCTGGCGGTCTTGTTCCCTTTCTCCAATGCGAGGGCTTGCTCTAAAGCTACGGCAGCACCAGCCAGATCTCCACGCCGTATACCGGCCTGCGCATTGTCGAGCAACTGAGTGACTGGACTATCTTGAATCAGACCGGCGGCATCAGCGCTAGTTGAGAATGGCGCAGATAACTTCCCCTCAGCGCACATCACGCTCGAGAGTAAGGCGAGTATGAAGATTCTACTTACCCTGGTGATCATATGCTGGACCGGCTTAGCCGTCTCAGACTGCAGGTAAAAGGGCCCCCTGGCCCGGGGTTAGTTGCTAGCATATACAAACCGACCTACGATGAGAGACGGATGATCGCGTGCGTTCAATTTCAAGAAATTATCGAGCGTTAAATCAGAGAGCGGATTGTCAATCTGAATCTTTCGTCTTCAGCGCGACTTCTCTGAATTTCTGACTGCCCAGCTAAAGCCTGTGGTTGTTTTTTTGGTTATTGTCGGGACGGAGGCTTTATAGCATTCTTAGGCATGGGTTGCAAGAGTGCTTGCGGCTGATCAGGAGCAATGGTATAAAGCCGCATCTCACACGATGATAAGGTCGAAGTTTGTAAAAATTATCAACTAACCGGGAGACTCTGTCGTCATTTAATCGCGGAGAGCGATTTATGAATGGAAGAAGGGAAAACGGAACAAACGGAAATAACGGAACAAACGGAATTTCTCTAGGATTTTTCCGTTTGTTCCGTTATTTCCGTTTGTTCCGTTTTCCCTTCTTCCATTCATATCAAATCTCAAATTTAAAATTATTGTCCACGATGCTGGCGCTCGCCTCTCTGTGCACCCAGACGGCCTCGCAGCAGCGCGCCGCGAGCTCTTTGCGCGAGGTCAATGAAGTGGCGCGACCGCAGAGAAAGAAAGTTGTAGCTATCACCGGGGCAACAATGATTGATGGCCGCGGCGGCGCTCCGGTGATCGACTCTGTCGTCCTGGTGCGCGGCGAGCATATCATCGCGGCCGGTTCGCGCGCCTCGGTTCGTGTGCCGAACGGGGATGAGGTCGTTGATGCGCGCGGGATGACGATCTTACCCGGCCTGATCGATGCTCATTTTCATCTCGATAGCGATGATGTTTTGCCTTCGCTCTTCCTCAGACACGGTGTCACATCGGTACGCGATCCCGGCGCCTGGATCGAGGCCTATGACGGGGTGCGTAAAGCGGGCGCCCCGATTCCACGCCTCTTTCTCGCAGGCCCGCATCTGGACTGGCCGCCACCTGCTTACCCAAAAGACTCATTGATAGTGCGCGATGAGCACGAAACGCGGCTTGGAGTAACCCGCTCGATCGATCAGGGAGCGTCGGTTATTAAGGTCTACTTTCGTCTGCCGCTCGGTCTGATCAAGACCGTGACGGAAACAGCGCATGCCCGGGGTGTGCCCGTCACAGCACATCTCGAAATCGTCGATGCCGCCGATGCGATCCGTGCCGGGGTTGATGGGATCGAGCACATCACGTCCTTCGGCACGGCCCTGCTTCCGCGACGTGATGCAGAGAAATACAGACAGTCTGTCCTCGCCGATAATAACGCGCGGCGCGAAGGACGTTACAAAGTATGGTCGGAAATCGATCTGAAATCGCCGCTTGTCCGCCCATTGCTCGATCTGATCGCCAAACAGGGAACCTTTCTCTCTCCGACGCTCGCCGTTTTTGAGAGACGGATCGGAGATAAGGATTCAACCGAGATGCACGTGCGAGCTTTTCAACAAATGCTCGCTTTCGTCGGGATGGCAAAACGGGCGGGCGGGCGGATTGTCGTTGGCTCGCATTCATCGGTGCCGCACGCCGAGCGCGGCTGGGCTTATCAACGAGAGATGGAGCTGCTCGTCGATAGCGGTCTGACCCCGATGGAAGCGATCGTTGCAGGGACTATGGAGAATGCGCGATTCTTCCGGATCGCCGACCGGCTCGGCAGCATCGAAGCGGGCAAACTCGCTGATCTGGTATTGATCGAGGGTGATCCGCTGAGGGATCTCACTGCCATGCGGCGCGTGAAACGAGTCATGATCAACGGAGGATGGCTTGAAGCCGGCACCGAGGGAAAGTAATAGCTGTCCGCCCCTAAAAAAATTATTGCGCTTTGACTGGGCAAATCTCGTCAGAGACAGAGAAGAGGCGTAGAATAGAGGTCGACTTCAAGGGGAGATTCTATTCGACAAGAGAGAAATGTACTGCATAGAAACGTCGGAAGCCTGAGAGAATCAGGGCTGAACTATTTTTTTCGCTGGCTTCTCTTCGTAATCTTTGTTTCTTTGCGGGTTCTCTTTTTAAATCTCACATGACCGATCCAGAATATTATGAGTGAGTTAGTCGAGAGCAATGGTGTATTCAGACGGAAGTCGAATCGGGGACAATTCGGGAGACACATCCGCACTGCAGGATACGCTTTGATTGTCTTCCTCGCCTATTACCTCGGAGCTAAGGTTGGCTTTGCGCTCACCTTCAAACCTCATCCCGTCTCAACTCTCTGGCCACCCAATGCGATTCTACTCGCCTTCTTACTGCTAACTCCCAGGCGGATGTGGAAGGTCGTTCTGTTGGCCGCGTTCCCAGCCCATCTGATCGTAGAGTTGCAGAGCGGCGTGCCGATTGGGATGGTCCTCTGTTGGTTTGTCAGCAACTCTTCTGAGGCATTGATAGGCGCCGTTTGCATCCGGTACTTCATAGAGGGCCCCTTACGGTTCGATAGTTATCGAAGCGTCGCCATCTTTATTGTTTTTGGAGTAATCATTGCTCCACTTGCGTCATCGTTCCTCGATGCCGCTTTTGTGGTTATTAATAGATGGGGAGGGGATAATTTCTGGCAGGTCTGGCGAATGCGTAACATCTCCAACCCGCTGACTGCTTTGATTCTGGTCCCAGTGATAGTGATGGTCGGCGCCAACCAAATTACAAACCTGCGAAGAGCGACTCTCGGTCGCTACGTCGAAGCTGGAGCGTTGGCAGCCGGGCTGGTAATAATCGGAACCATCGCTTTCGGATTAAGGGAGGTGGAGGCGGGTAATGTGCCGGCGCTGGTTTATGCGCCGCTGCCATTTCTATTGTGGGCGGCGGTTCGATTTGGACCATTCGGACTGAGCACAGGCCTTCTGGCGACCACGTTGCTGGCAATCTGGAGCGTCCTTCGGGGGAGCGGCCCTTTTACCACTATGTCGCCGAGCGAGAATGTGCTCTCTCTGCAGTTCTTCCTGATTGTCATGTCTGTGCCGCTCATGTTTCTGGCCGCTGCCCTTCAGGAGCAACGAGAGACGGAGCGAGCGCTGCGGAAGAGCGAGAAAGCCCTGCGCGAAAGCGAAGATCGAATGACAAGCGCGGAGGCTTTCTCCCTGGTCATGGTGACTCACGTTGGGTTGGATGGCCGGTGGCTGAAAGTACCACCGACTCTGTGCGAGCTGCTCGGCTACACCGAACAGGAGTTGTTGTCAGGATCTTTCAGGGACGTAACTCACCCTGATGATTTGGAGTTACACAAGAGTGATATTCAGCGATTAAAGAGAGGCGAAATCAGATCCTTTGCCTTGGAGAAACGTTATCTTCACAAAGAAGGTCAGGTTATCTGGGTTTATCTCAACTGCTCGATAGTCACAGATGGTACCGGGAAACCTCTGCATTATCTGACCTACATCATGGACATCACAGATCGCAAGCGAATAGAAGCAGCGCTGAGGAAGAGCGAAGAGCGATACCGCGCCATCGTCGAAGAGCAGACCGATCTCATTTGCCGGTACCTACCCGATACGACGCTCACCTTCGTCAATGAAGCATATTGCCGGTACTTCGGCAAAACACGACGGGAGCTGATTGGCACGAGTTTCCTCCAGCTTTTACCTGGTGAGGTACGTCTAGCCGCGAGAGATCACGTCCGCGACCTCTGCGAGAATCCGCGCATTGTGCACGACGAACGCCCTGTCATCGCTCACAATGGAGAAATACGGTGGCAGCATTGGGTCGATTTCGCGATCCTTGATGAAAACAGAAGAGTCCAGGAGTTTCAGGCCGTCGGGCGGGACATCACAGAGCGCAAGCGTGCCGAAGAGGCTCAGCGCGAAAGCGAAGAACGTTTCCGCATCATGGCCGATACTGCGCCCGTCATGATCTGGATGTCGGACGCCTCGTCGCATTCCTATTTCTTCAACAAACCGTGGCTTGATTTCACAGGCCGAACTCTGGGACAGGAGGTGAGTAATGGATGGACAGAAGGCGTTCACCCCGACGATCTACAGCGCTGCCACCATACTTACCTAACATCTTTCGAAGCTCGCCAGCCCTTCATAATGGAGTTTCGCCTGCGCCGATCTGACGGCGAGTACCGTTGTGTCTTGGATAATGCGGTACCGCGCTTCACCTCGAGCGGCGAATTCGCCGGTTATATCGGGTCCTGCGTAGACATCACTGAGCGCCGGCGGGCCGAACAGCAGATTAAGGAGAGTGAAAGGAAATTGCGCCTGCTTACGGAATTGATCCCGCAACAGGTGTGGAGCGAGCTGCCTGACGGATCAGTCGAATATCTGAACCAGCGCTGGCTCGACTACGCAGGACTGAAACTTGAGGAGGCACTAGGCGATGGATGGCTAAGAGTAATTCACCCAGATGACCGTGAACACCTGATGAAGGCCCGAAGGTGGTCTCTCGCAAAAGGCGAGCAACTCGAATTCGAGGTACGCCGCCGTAGAGCTGATGGAGAGTACCGCTGGTTTCTGACACGTGCGATGCCCCTCCACGATGAAAAAGGACGCATCATCAGGTGGTACGGGACCAATACCGATATCGAAGACCTCAAGCGGGCGGAAGAGGCTCTTCGCAGAAGCGAGGAGGCACTCCGTGAAAGCCATACCCGGATTGAAGACCTGGCAGGCCGACTGATCATTGCTCAGGAGGAAGAACGCAAGCGCCTCAAGCGCGAGCTTCACGAAGACCTCAACCAGCAGGTGGCGGCGCTGGCCATCGGCCTGGGTAAGCTGGAGCGCCAGCTTCCCAATGCCGACAGAACTGTCCTCAACCAGATCCTGAAGCTGGAGAATAGAACAACCCGGTTGTCAGAACGGATGAGCCGTCTCTCTCACGAACTGCATTCGACCACTCTTGAGCACGTCGGTCTCGTAGCAGCGTTAAAATTGTTCTGTTCTGAATTCACAGACAAGGAAGGGATCTCGATCACAATTGAGATTGAGAGCGTTATTGAAGCTGTTCCGGCAGAAATGGCGCTGTGTCTCTACCGAGTGGCAGAGGAGTCTTTTCGCAATATCGCCGATCATTCCGGAACGAAAAATGCCGTATTGAGACTAACCAAAGCAGGCGATGCCCTGGAGATGCGCGTCACCGATCAGGGTGTGGGCTTTGATCCAAAACAGGCAAAAGGGCGTCGAGGTCTCGGGCTCCTCAGTATCGAAGAGCGAGTCAAACTATTGCACGGCAGCTTTGAAGTACACTCTCAACCCGGCGTGGGAACCGAGTTAAGAGTGCATCTTCCATTGAGGGGCTAGCATGAGAAAAACAGGTGTACTATTGGCTGAAGATCATATGATCGTGGCCGAAGGATTGAAGAGCATCCTCGAAGACGAGTTCGATCTCATCGGGATTGTCCCTGACGGGCGTGCTCTGGTTGAA
>JAKEHZ010000168.1 GCA_022614735.1 Acidobacteriota bacterium
AAGACGCAAAGAGATGAAGGTAATTCCTTTGCGTCTTAGCGGCTTTGCGTGAGTCCAATATCCCAATCTTGCGCGGTCTGATTTGGTCAAAGCGGTGCATTATTATTCGCCGCGCACATCGACTTCACCATCCTTCACATCGACCGTGAAGCTGTTGAATGCTTTCCAGAGATTCGTGAGCGGAAGCTTGACCTTTTCGTCGATTGTGCGCTTGAGGAAGCGGGCTCCATATGCGGGACTGAATCCTTTTTCGACAAGGAACTCGATCGCGGCCTCAGTAATAATGGCCCGTTTGCCCTGCCTCTCCATCTGGCGTCTAGTCCCGTTGAGGTAGAGCTGAGCGATCTGCTTCACTTCGTCCTGGGTCAATGGCGAGAAGATTACGATCTCGTCAATGCGGTTGCGGAATTCGGGTGAGAAGCGAGTCTCGGCAGCCTGCATCACCGCACGTTTGATCTCTTTCAGATCAGCCGTAGTCTTGAGCCCGAACCCGAGCGGTTTCATATACTTCTTGAAATTTTCCGAGCCCAGATTCGAAGTCATGATAATGATCGCATCTGAAAGGTATACTTTCTTGCCACGACCATCAGTCAGCCAGCCTTCATCAAAGGCCTGCAGGAAGAGGTTGAGCAGATAGGGCGAGGCCTTCTCGACTTCGTCGAGCAGCAGCACGGTATACGGGTTCTCGCGCAGCCTCTCGGTCAGAATTCCCCCGCGCTCCGATCCGACAATACCACGAGGCATTCCGATGAGCTTTTCAATCGCGACCGTGCCATCTTGATATTCGCTCATATCTATCCGGACCATCCTCTGCTCATCGCCGAACATGGTTTCTGCGACTGCTTTAGCGAGTTCAGTCTTGCCGACACCGGTCGGGCCAAGGAAGAGCAGCACGCCATCCGGTTTGTAGAAATTCTCCTTCAACGGCCCTTTATTCAAACGCAGACGCTGCGCGACAGCGCGCACAGCTTCCTTTTGACCGATGACTCGCTGGCCGAGTTGTTCTTCAAGGTTCTTGAAGCGGTCTGTCGTGTCGCGGAAGATCAGATCGCGTGGGATTCGCGATTCCTGCGAGATGACATCGATAATGTGTTCAGGCCGGACCTGCATCAGATTGGGCTCATTGATCTCGACCTTGACCGAAGCCGTATCAAGCCAGCCAATCACTTTGTCGGGCAGATGCAGATTGCGGATGTATCGCTGAGCCATCTCGAGCGCCGTGTCAATGGCCGCGTCGGTGATCTTGACTGAATAGTTTTTCTCGAGTCGCGGACGAATACCATGCAGGATCTGCCGCGTCTCGCTCAATGACGGTTCATCAACTTTAACCAGGCGAAAACGACGGGCGAGAGCTTCATCCTCTCCGATGTACTCCTTGTACTCGCTCAGAGTGGTCGCACCAATGATGCGGATCTCGCCGCGCGCCAGCGCGCCCTTGAACATATTCGCTGCGTCGGAGGAAGCACCAAGCGCAGAGCCGGCGCCAATAATAGTATGCGCCTCATCGACGAAGAGGATGATGTCGGGGCGTTCCTTGACTTCATTGATAATTCCCTGCAACCGTTCTTCGAACATCCCGCGTAACATAGTGCCGGCGACGATGCCCGCCATCTGCAGCTGTACGATGTGGGCGTTGCGTAATCGCGCCGGGACTTTGTAAGGCTCGAGTTCGATCGCGCGCGCGAGGCCTTCGACAACAGCGGTCTTGCCAACTCCGGGCTCGCCGACGAGCATCGGTGAGTTGGCGCGCTCGCGATGACAAAGGATCTCTACCATCTGTTGAATCTCTTGTTCGCGGCCGATGGTCGGCGGGAGTCTATCCTGGCGCGCAAGTTTGTTGAGTGAAACGCCGAAATGTTTGAGATAGGCGGGAAGTTCGTACTTCTTGCGCAGAACCTCGGTCTGCTCCTCACGAGTCCGGATACTGAGCGAAATGGTCTCAGTGGCGCGGAGAGGATCAACGCCCATACGCCGCAGGATTTCAGCGGGTACACCGTTCGGGTCGGTAAAAAGCTGGACAAAGAGATCAAAAGACTCGATCTGTTGTCGCCCATTCTGACGGGCGCGTTTGAGCGCGCGGTTGAATAACTCGCGCGTTGTGTCGACAATGATCATCTTCTTGCCGACATATTGGCGAGGCTTGCCCAACTCCTGTTCAAGTTGATGTGAAACAGCCTTTGGATCGAGACCGATGGACTGCATCGATTCGGTAAAAAGAACACTTTCTATATCGCTCAACGCGGTAAAGATATGCTCGACCGAAAGGAAATTATGATCGCGGCCTTTCGACACCTCTATCGCCCGGCGCACGACCTGCTGTCCGGATTCAGAAAATTTATCGGTCATTGACCCCAAATCAATCACGATCTCTTACCCCACTATTTTTGCGAATCCAACCCTCTAGCGATAACAGTCTCAGGTAGCATCCATGCCTACTTCGCTAACCCAATCAATTACACGTACATACAAATACATGTAAATTCTATGCCAATTATTCATCGCCCGACGTCGCGGTGAAGATAAATCGACAGCGTTTCGTGGGGGCACGTCTAAGCTACAGTGCGATCCCTTCACTGTCAAGCAAGCTATATTTTAGCAAAAAAATTTATCAACGTTGTTTCTTGATTTGCAGATGACCTGTTCAAGGTGAAGATTTTTTTAATAGTTTTCTTCAGCCGGCATGGGCGGTCCAGACTTCTCCGGTGCATCGGAAATGGCCACCTCCGTCATCAGTAACAAGCCGGCGATTGATGCCGAATTCTGCAATGCCGTGCGAACAACTTTGGCCGGATCGATAATGCCGGCCGCAAGCATGTCTTCGATCTGTCGTGTTGCAGCATTGAAACCCACAGACTTTTTCTCACCGCGGAGCCTCCCAACGATCAAGCTACCCTCCTGACCGGCGTTTTCGGCGATGAGGCGCAAAGGTTCTTCCATTGCCCGCCGGAGGATATCAATGCCTGTCTTTTCATCACCTACCGCTTTGAGAGTTTCAAGAGCTTTCGAAGCGCGCAACAGTGCAACACCTCCGCCCGGAACGATGCCTTCCTGCGCCGCGGCTTTCGTCGCATGCAGCGCATCTTCGACGCGGGCCTTCTTCTCTTTCATCTCCGTTTCAGTCGCCGCGCCGACTCGGATGACGGCCACACCACCTGCCAGCTTCGCCAGACGCTCCTGCAATTTCTCACGATCGTAATCCGAGGTCGTCTCTTCGATCTGCCTGCGAATCGACGCCATGCGACCCTGCAAATCGGCTCTCTTCCCGGCGCCCTCTATAATCGTCGTATTGTCCTTGTCAATCACGACCTTTTTGGCGCTTCCGAGGTCTTCCAGCCGAACGTTTTCCAGTTTGATGCCGAGGTCCTCGGTGATCACGCGACCACCGGTCAAAACCGCAAGGTCCTCAAGCATCGCTTTTCGTCGATCGCCGAAAGCAGGAGCCTTGACTGCGGCAACTTTGAGAATCCCGCGTAACTTATTGACGACGAGGGTTGAAAGCGCTTCGGCATCGACATCTTCAGCGATGATGAGCAAGCTGTGGCCCTGCTGCGCTACCTGTTGCAGGAATGGTAAGAGTTCGACCATCGAGGAGATTTTCTTCTCGTGCAGTAAAATCAGAGGATCTTCGAGAACGACCTCCAATTTCTCCGGATCAGTGACGAAGTATGCCGAAATATAGCCGCGATCAAACTGCATTCCATCGACGATCTCCAGCGAAGTTTCGATCGACTTGGCTTCTTCGACAGTGACGACACCGTCTTTGCCGACCTTCTCCATCGCTTCCGCCAGAAGTTC
This sequence comes from Acidobacteriota bacterium, assembly GCA_022614735.1. Taxonomy (GTDB): domain Bacteria; phylum Acidobacteriota; class Blastocatellia; order RBC074; family RBC074; genus JAKEHZ01. The sequence goes on from JAKEHZ010000168.1 coordinate 3,796, forward strand.
GCCGATCAGACGATCACCGTTGGCTGCTACTGTTCCGACGTTGGCAAGGTCATCTTTATTTTTTACCTTCTTCGACATGGCTTCGATCTCTGCCACCGCGGCGGCGGTGCCGCGGTCGATGCCACGCTTCAAATGCATGGGATTTGCGCCCGCGGTCACGTTCTTCACGCCGTCGCGATAGATGGCCTGCGCCAGCACAGTGGCGGTTGTCGTGCCATCACCGGCCGTATCGCTGGTCTTCGACGCAACCTCGCGCACCATCTGTGCGCCCATGTTCTGATGATGATCTCTCAGCTCGACCTCCTTGGCGACAGTCACACCATCTTTGGTGATGAGGGGCGAGCCGAATTTTTTATCGATCACGACGTTGCGCCCGCGGGGACCTAGTGTAACGCGCACCGCATTGGCGAGAATGTTCACCCCATCGAGCATTGACTTCCGCGCCTCTTCCCTGAACTTCATCACTTTTGCTGCCACGCTTTTTTCTCCTCTGCAACTACTCCTGAGCGCTTGCGCTCCCAGTAGTTGTCATTGTTTCAGGGCGTCGTCCATAACGACATGAACGACTCCATAGTAAAAGTTGCAGTTCGCAGTTCGCAGTTCGCAGTTGATGGCGCAAATAACTGCGAACAGCGAACTGCGAACTGTTTTAGTCGCTCGCCCGCCCCACACGCACACGTGCAGGCCGCAGGAGACGATCTCCGAATTTGTAACCAGTTTGGAATTCTTCAATCACACGGTTGTCCTGTTCAGGACTGACCGGCACGATCTCGACCGCTTCGTGTATCTCAGGATCGAATTGCTGGCCCAGGCTCTCCACTGATGAGAGACCGAGACTCTGCATCTTCGACTCAAACAGATTGGCCGTCGCGCGCACACCTCCGAGTAAGGCCTCGAAATCGGCATCGCGTTTCTCACTCTTCTCTGCCGCAGCTGTAGCCCGTTTGAGATTATCGAGAGCGTCAAGCAAGCTCTCCAGTATGCTTCCGCGCGCTGCTTCGAGCTTTTGCTCAAAAGTCCGCTGCATCCGCGCGCGTTGCTCTTCCGTTTCGGTTTTCAACTGTGCTTGCGCCTGGCGGAAACGCTCGGTGAATTCGCGCACCTGACGCTCGGCTTCAGCCCGCTTCTCATCTATCTCTTTCAACTTCGTCTGAAGCTGTTCGATCTCAGTTGGACCTTCCGCCGGTTTCTCCGATGCAACGTCCGCCGAGTCTACCGGATCTATGTTTTCATCAACATCTATAAATTCATCATCGAGCGTATATCGTCGCTTATCGATCACGCGAACCTCACCCCCGTTCTCCATCTCTTCATCTCGATCCTGCAGTGGCTCCTGAGCTTTTTCTTCCACATTGCTCTGGCGTGATTCCTGTTTACTGGTATTTGAACTCATAATTTCTCGGATCACCTCTCAATCAGCGCTTTCAGATCAAAAAATCAAGATGAAGTTCAAAATAGCATCGCGATTGAATGAATGCAATGATTGCGGATTGCGGATTGGGTATTTCATGCAGCCTTGTAAAATAGCAAATCCGCAATCCGCAATCCGCAATCCGCAATCCGCAATCATTCCCTCACCCCGTCACCACTGCCTTCTGTTCCGTCGAAAAGATCATCTGTCCTCTCTCCTGATCGCCTTTGACGACGATTGTTTCATTGGGTTTGACTTCGCCGGACAAGAGTTTCATCGCCAACGGATTCTGGATCAGACTCTGGATCGCCCGCTTGAGTGGACGCGCGCCGTAAACCGGATCGAAACCCTCATGCGCCAGCAGTACTTCGGCTGAGGGATCGAGCACAAGATCGATCTTGCGATCCTTGAGCATTCGCCGCAGGTATTCAAGTTGGATCTTGATGATCTGCTTGAGCTGCTCCAATCCAAGCCGTTTGAAGATGATCACATCGTCTATCCGATTGAGGAATTCGGGCTTGAATGCAGCACGCAGCTCTTCCATGACACGGGAGCGCATGACATTCTCATCACCTTCCCAAGCCTGAATCTCGCGCGAACCAACGTTGGCGGTCATAATTATCACGGTGTTCTTGAAATCGACCGTGCGCCCCTTGCCGTCGGTCAAACGCCCGTCATCGAGAATCTGGAGCAGGAGATTGAAGACGTCCTGATGCGCCTTCTCGATCTCGTCAAAGAGCACAACAGCATAAGGCCGGCGACGGACGGCTTCGGTCAACTGGCCGCCCTCTTCGTAACCGATATAGCCCGGAGGCGCGCCGATCAGGCGCGCGACCGAATGCTTCTCCATAAACTCCGACATATCGAGTCGCACCATGGCGTGCTCGTCGTCGAAGAGGAACTCGGCCAGGGCGCGGGCAGTCTCAGTCTTGCCTACGCCGGTCGGCCCCAGGAAGATGAACGATCCGACCGGACGTTTCGGGTCTTGTAATCCTGCGCGCGCGCGCCGCACGGCATTGGCGACGGCAACCAGAGCATCACCCTGACCAACGACGCGCATTCCCAGACTCTCTTCCATTTTGACGAGCTTCTGCATCTCGCCTTCGAGCATCTTCGTGACCGGGACGCCCGTCCACTTCGCGACAACTTCGGCCACGTCTTCTTCGGTAACCTCCTCTTTCAGCGTCCGCCCGGCCTTCTGTAACTCGGCCAGTCTGGCCTGGTCGGTGTCGAGTCCCCGTTGTAGATCTGCCATCCGGCCGTACCGAATCTCGGCGACTTTGCCGTAATCACCCGCGCGCTCGAATTGTTCGGCCTGGACCCTCAGCTTCTCCATCTCCGCTTTAACCGAACGAATGCGCTCGATGACCTCCTTCTCCGATTGCCACTTGGCCTTCATCGCGCCGGACTTCTCTCTCAGATCGGCGATCTCTTTTTCGACTCTTGCATGGCGTTCCCTCGACACGGGATCTTCTTCACGCAGTAATGCCTGGCGCTCGATCTCGCGCTGAATAATTTCACGCTCGACCTCGTCAATCTCCGTCGGCAAGCTGTCGATTTCGATGCGCAGCATTGAGGCCGCCTCGTCGATCAAGTCAACGGCTTTATCCGGTAAGAAGCGGTCCGTGATGTAACGATGTGAGAGCGTCGCAGCCGCGACAATCGCGGCGTCCTTGATCCGCACACCGTGGTGCGTCTCATACCTGTTCTTCAAGCCGCGCAGGATCGCAATCGTATCCTCGACGTTCGGCTCGCCGATATAGACTTGTTGGAAGCGACGCTCTAAAGCCTTATCCTTCTCAATGTACTTCTGATACTCATTCAATGTCGTCGCACCAACACAGCGCAATTCGCCGCGAGCCAGAGCCGGCTTCAACATATTCGAAGCATCGACAGCGCCCTCAGCGCTGCCTGCGCCGACCAGCGTGTGCAACTCGTCGATGAAGCAGATAATCTGGCCGCTCGATTTCTCGATCTCACGGAGAACGGCTTTCAGCCGCTCTTCAAACTCGCCGCGATATTTGGCCCCGGCAAGCATGGCGCCTAGATCGAGGGCGACCAGACGCTTGTTTTTCAGGGTCTCGGGAACATCACCCGAGACTATGCGCTGCGCCAGACCCTCGACGATTGCGGTTTTTCCGACGCCCGGTTCCCCGATCAAGACTGGATTGTTTTTGGTCCTGCGAGAGATGACCTGGATCGTGCGGCGGATTTCATCATCGCGGCCGATCACCGGATCGAGCTTGCCACGCCGCGCCAGATCGGTCAGATCGCGTGAATACTTGGACAACGCCTGATAACTCTCTTCGGCAGTCTGGCTCGTGACCCTGGCTCCAGCGCGCATAACTTCAATGATCTTCAAGAGCGCTTCACGATTGACGCCGTGCGAACGAAGGATTCGGCCCGCATCGCCGCTCTTCTCTTCGGTGATCGCAAGTAAGAGATGCTCGGTCGTAATATACTCGTCCTTGAAATTGTCTGCTTCTTTCTGAGCCTTGTTGAAAATATCGCTGAGACGAGGGCTATAGTAACGCTGGCTGGAGCCACTGACTTGCGGAAATTTCTTGATCGCGGCCTGGACCTCAGTGAGCACAGTCTGTAGATTGGCGCCGATCTTGCCAAGGATAGGTCGGGTCACACCTTCAGGCTGCTCGAGAAGCGAGGCCAGCACGTGCTCCGGCTCGATATTCTGATGCTGTTGCTTTTCGGCAAGCGCCACAGCAGACTCGACCGCCTCCTGTGCCTTCAACGTGAATTTGTCCAGTCTCATGACCACTCCCCTTCAAGTCGTTCCATTAAACAAAGACAGTTTTCAGTTTTCAGTTTTCAGTTTTCAGTGAGATCTCGCCCCAGCTGAAAACTGAAAACTGAAAACTGAAAACTGTTTTTCGTTTGTTTCGTATTCTTTCCTTTTCTTCTTCATACAGGCTCTCCGGCCAGGTAGTTCCTAAAATATAAGGCTTCGAGCTTTTCAGCCCGAAGCCTATCCGCTAATCGCCTATGGCTCAAGGCCGGCATTACTTATTCTCGGCCGTTTTCACCTTGCTCCCGCTCGCAACGTCTTTCACCGACACCGAAATCTGGCGAGCCTTGACCTCTTCGCGCTTCGGCAAGGTCACACGCAGAACGCCGTCTTTGAACTCAGCGTTGACATCATCCACACTGACCGTTGAAGGCAACGTGAAAGTGCGCGTGAAGTTACCGTAGCTGCGCTCGACGCGGTGGAAGTTTTCACCCTTCTCCTCCCTCTCAAATTTACGCTCGCCGCTTAGGGTGAGCTTGTAGTTCTCGATGGAGAGCTTGAAATCCTCCGCTTTCAATCCCGGCAGATCGGCCTCGAGAACAATCGAGTTCTGATCCTCGTAGATGTCGACCTTCGGAGCCCAGGCGCCGCTCAATACATCCTCACCGCTGAACAACCGCGGTATCGTAGCACTGAAGAGCCGGTTGAAATCATCCTGTATCCCTCTTAACTCACTTAATGGATCTCGTCTAACCATCCAAGTCATTTCTTTATATACCTCCTATGACGTTTATATTTTCTTGTTGAATTAACCTTCCTTAAAACCTTCACTCAGCCTTTCACCCAAACTCTCACCATCCTTGAGCACGTAGGCAATATAAAACTTGAGCGGATATATGTCAAGAACTTTATAGAAAGTTTTTCAACTTAGTGCACGCCGCCAGAAATACGTTGAGAGTTCAGGAAAATGATAGAGAGCTGGGTTGGATCCTGTATTACGTCCCTCTACTAAAAAATGGCCCTATAGAGGCCGTCAAGATACAGGTGTTTGGCCGGGATGGTTAAGGCAGTATTACCATCGTGGGATTGGGGTTTTAAAAAGATGTTGAGTATTTTCCATTTCTCTTGACACAGTATACCTTTTATGTTAGGGGTGAAATCAAACTTCCCACATTTCTACATTGTATTATACGAGAAATCAATGTAGCCACAGCCCATTGACGATACATTTATTGGGAGGTGAAAAACCATGTTCAATCACATTCTTACCCGTAAATGGCAGATTGGCATCAATGTAATAGCCATTTGTTTGTCCACCACTCTAGGGGTTTTGTTATTCACTCCGAAATCGAATGCAGCATGTAGTGGGATTCCCGTATGTGCCTACGGAATGTGTTTTGCAGGTACTAATTGCGAGTTTGGCAGTGAATGTACACCACTCGGAGGATCATGTTGCGCCACTACCGGTAATAACTGTTGCAGAGTTGATGTTTTTCGTTGCCTTGTATCCCAAACTTGCCAAAACTGTGCTGATCCTGTTTGTATAGGATCAGTCGTTTCTGAAAAACAGTGCAACCCCATTTGGTCTTTAGCTTGCACGTGTTCCAGCGGTGGCGGTGGGTGCGAATTTGATTCTGACTGTGAGTGTGATTGTGTTTGCGTTGACGGCATCTGTTCGTTTGCGACTCCTATTGTCATTGATATTAACGGAAATGGATTCAATCTTACTGATGCCGCAGGTGGTGTATCATTTGATTTTAAAGGAAGAGGTTCTCCTGTTCATATAGCATGGACGGCAAAAGATTCAGACGATGCCTGGCTGGCTTTAGATCGAAATGGGAATGGGAAGATTGATAATGGCATTGAATTATTCGGAAATCTGACCCCACAGCCTACTCCTCCACCAGGGAAATCAAAAAACGGCTTTCTAGCCCTTGCTGAGTATGACAAGCGGGCAAATGGAGGTAACGAGGATGGTCAAATAGATAGCAGAGATTCTGTCTTTGCTTCGCTCCGGCTCTGGCAAGATACTAACCATAACGGAATTTCGGAATCAAATGAGCTTCATCCACTTCTGAATCTGGGGGTTGCCGTGTTAGATCTGGACTATCGAGAATCGAGACGGTTAGATCAACACGGGAATCAATTCAGGTATCGCGCGAAGGTAAAGGATGTTTATGGCGCTCAAATTGGGCGATGGGCATGGGATGTTATCTTAGTTCTCGAGCGCAGCAGAAGGTAGTGACATCCTCTGATGATTGAAAAGGTGGTTCGTGGGTCGAGCAAACACAAACTTGGCGTTTTCGTCTTGCCGTGGGAAGACAAAAACCATCTATACATGACCAGGAACTCTATCGCCTCTAAGGAGTCATCCATGTCGTCTCAGACGATGCCCAGAAACAACGAAAATTGCGGGGCGATGTACAGCAACCTTTCCAGGTTGCTGTTGACCCATTAATTTAACCATTGCCGGAACAACAGCAACCTGGAAAGGTTGCTGTACATTTTCGGAGGAGTACAAGATGAAACGAGTTGCTTTCACAGTATCAATCAGTCTAGTGGCTTTTATCGTGGCTGCCGCCCTCGCCCGCTCACGTATACTGCAACAAAC
>JAKEHZ010000169.1 GCA_022614735.1 Acidobacteriota bacterium
CTCTGCGGTGAATTGAGCTTATCCTTATCGGTCTCTTACATTCGGCTCGACCATTTGTATAAGAACTTTTGTTCACTTATTTAACTTGCCTCCAACTCTTCTTCCAACAACTGCCGCTCATACAAATCTGCGTATGCGCCGTCTAACCGCATCAACTCCTCGTGCGTTCCCCGTTCGACGATCCGCCCGTGATCGAGCACACAAATCAGATCGGCATCTTTCACGGTCGAAATCCGATGGGCGACGATGAGCGTGGTGCGAGAACGCATGACTTCACGGAGTTGTGAGAGAATTTTCTCTTCGGTGTATGTGTCCACCGCCGACAAGGAATCATCGAGGATCAAAATCCTGGGCTCCCGTATGACGGCGCGAGCAATCGCCGTCCGCTGCTTCTGCCCGCCCGAAAGCGTGATCCCGCGCTCGCCCAGGATCGTCTGATACTTGTTCGGAAATTCCTTCACGTCATCGGCCAGGCCGGCTACCTCGGCAGACCATTCTATCTTCCTGTCAAAATCACTCTGACCATTATGTATCCCAAAGGCGATATTCTCGGCCAGCGTCTCACTGAATAAAAAGGTCTCCTGCGGGACGTAGCCGATCTCCTCCCGCAGTTGCTTCAGTGGGATTTCCCGAATCGGTCTATCATCGATCAAGATCATTCCCTCGGCAGCATCTAGCAGGCGCGGAATCAGGTTCATCAACGTTGATTTGCCGGAGCCCGTGCGACCGATGAAGGCGATGGTCTGTCCCGGCTCAATGACGAGGTCGATGTCACGCAGCACTGGCGGAGAGTCAGGCGTGTAACGAAACGTGAGGTTTCGGAATTCGATCTTTCCTCTGAGACCTTCAACGAGGGCGCCCTTCTGGTCACGGTATTGTAAGGGTTTCACATCCGGCGCATCGGCTATTGCCGGCTCAGTCTGCAAAATCTGATACATCCGTTTCAGACTCGCCGTTCCTCGCTGCACCGTATTCGTCACGAAACCCATGGCAATGAGGGGCCAGATCAGCAGCTCCAGATAGAGATTGAAGGCAGTGAACTCGCCGATCGTCATTCGCCCATTTGCTGTTTCCCATCCTCCGATCAGCAGAATCGCGGCAAAGCCCAACCCGATGAAGAACTGCAGGAGCGGGCGAAAGACGGCGGACAGTTTGACCAGGCTGATATTGCGATCAACATATTGCTGATTGAGATGAGCGAATTCCCCTTGCTCTGCCTCTTCCTGCGCGTAAGCACGCACGACGCGCACGCCCGTCAGATTCTCCTGTGCGCGCGCGGTGATGTCTGAAAAGAATTCCTGGATCTTTTCGAAACGCACGTGAATCTGGTGACCGAAGAATTTCACCGTCAGCGTGACGAACGGCATTGTCAGCAGCAGGACCCAGGTGAGCTTGACACTGATCTGGAACATTATCGGCAAGATAATCAGCACGCGGAAGAGAGTCTGCTCGGTATACATAATCGCCGGGCCTGCAATCTGCCTCACCGCGCTGAGATCGTTGGTCGCGCGCGCCATGAGATCGCCAGTGCGCTGGTTCTGAAAGAACTCGAGTGGCAGTTTTTGCAGATGACCGTAAAAATCCTGCCGCAAGTCGTACTCGATGTAACGCGACATATTGATCAGTGTGCGTCGCTGAAAATACAGAAAGATGCCGCTGATAATGCTTGAGCCGATGATGATCAAGACCGAGCGCGTCAGCTTTTCATAAGACACGCCGCTCGTCTTCAAGTCGTCAATCGCATGGCCCACATAACGCGGCACGAAGACGCCGAAGGCAACCGAGATGAGCACGAAGAATGTGCCGAGGATTAATTGCCCGCGATATTTCTTGAAATAGAAGAACAGCCAACCCAGGCCGCTGTCGAATTTAATTTGATTGCTCAAAGCTGAAACCCTAATAAGACCTCAATGAACGTGCTACCAACCCAACACCGCCAGCGATCAATCCGAGCATAATAAATGTGCCGGTCAGACTGGTCGGATTGAAATAGAGATTAAGGTTGGCAATGATCCCAATGATGATCAGCACGAGAGAGCCTATCGTAAGCAGCCATCCAATGCTCGAACGTCCATTGAAGAAGAGCAATGCGACACCGGAGAGTAGGGGTATCAGTGATAACCCAAATGCATTGTATCCCATTAAATTCCAGTATCCGCTTGTCACTGTCACGCGGTCAGTGAACAAATAACCACCGACAATTATCATTGTTAAACCGATCAAGAATTCACCGAGTCCCCCCGGCGTCCCACCTGCGCCGCGAAATTTTTTTTCATTGTTCATGGCAATTCTCTCGCATCGGGTGATCTAATGGATGAAAGCCTGAATCAGATTTTACTTTTGATTGGCCGTCATCTCAACCTTGCGGTCAACTTGTGACGCATTATAGCCTCTGGAGCGCGATGGAAAGACAAGAATTTTTTGATCAACTTGTTGTCGAAGCTGCTGCCTGTGTCATCTGCGAGCGAATGCGTGACCGCAGAGCTGTGCTCAGCCATCTTAACGGTTCGATCGATCCTCGCGTCATGTTCATCGCGGAGGCACCGGGACGTAATGGCGGCGACCGCACACGAATCCCCTTTCACGGCGACACCTCAGGTGAAAACTTCGAAGCTCTGATCAAATCCATCAATCTCACTCGCGAAGATATCTTCATCACCAACAGCGTTCTTTGCAGCCCGCGAAAACCCAGCGGTGCTAATGACCGGCCAAATCGAACTGAGATTCGCAACTGCTCCGGCTTCCTCCGCCGTCTCATTGAACTCATCAACCCGCCTCTCATCGCCACACTGGGCGCTGTCGCGCTCGATGCACTGAAGTTAGTCGAGCCGCACGAATACCGGTTGCGAGAGCACGCGGCGAAGATTTTGAAATGGAATGGGCGACTGCTCGTGCCGCTTTATCATCCCAGCCCGCAGGTCATCATCACTGTCCGATCATTAGAGCAGCAGATGCGAGATTTCCGTTCGTTGCTGCGGGCAATTTCCGCTTTGACAGAAATCCAAGAGAGAATGCGAAACAAGCGAAAATAAACGAAACAGGCGAAAAAGGGCACTTTTCGCCTGTTTCGTTTATTTTCGCTTGTTTCGCATTCTCTCTTGGATTTCTGTCAAAGCAGCGCATGAATGAAACTCACTCACAACGTCTTTTTTTTGCCACCAAAAAAAGATTTCAACGTTTAACAAGCCAGCCAAGTAGTTACAATTGAGCACGCGAGGAGGATGAAAATTGTGCCGGGCGATGTAATCAATATCGCGCTGATGGCTGACAAATTGGGACCGGTTGGTGAACCCGCCGAGGAGACCACTCATGTGGCGCGTTTAATTGCGCGCGCTAAAGAAGGTGATGCGGCGGCATTCGATCAAATTATCATCAGCCAGCAGCGCAGAGTGATTGCACTCGCGTGGCGGCTCCTCGGGAATCAGGACGACGCGCGCGATGCGGCGCAGGAAAGTTTTCTGCGAGTTTATAAACACCTCAACAGAATCGATCCGACAAAGGATTTCTCCGGCTGGCTCTACCGCATCGTCGTCAACGTCTGTCGTGATATGGCGCGCAAGCGAATACGCAGCAATCAATCTTCTCTCGAAGCCGAGATTGAAGCAGGTAAACTCAGAGAGCCCGTCAGCACACACAATACGGAGGCGGCCGCTATGCTCTCACAGGAACAAGCGCTGATCGCTCGCGCACTTGCGACTCTAACTCAGAAAGAGCGCGCGGCGATTGTGTTGCGCGATCTGGAAGGTTTCTCGACCGAGGAAGTCGCGCGGATCTTAGGCTCAAGGCCGGTGACCGTGAGATCGCAAATATGCTCGGCGCGGGCGAAGATCAAGGCATTCAGAGAACGTTGGTTGAAGAAAAAGGGACTGAAAGGTATGAAATGAGGCCCCATATGAACTGCACACAAATCGAAAAACTGCTCCCACTCTACGTGGGTGGAGATTTAGAGTCGCGACAACTTACTCAGGTGCGCCGGCATCTCGAAAGCTGCGCGCACTGTCAGGAGCTTGTCGTTGAATTTGAAGAAAGCCGGAACTGGCTCCGTGATTTCACCGCCCCACAATTCGATGAAGCTGTGTTTGATGATTTGCGCGATGCGGTGCGAGGAGAGATTACGCGAGCACAGTCTCGCCCGTCCTTGTATGAACTGCTCATTCCTCTTTGGAATACACGATTCGTGCTGGTGGCCTCATCGGTGCTGGCACTGTTGATCGCTGGTCTCATGGTTTACCTCAATCGCAATCAATTACCGCCTAAGCCGGTAATAACGAAAAAAGGCGAGGTTCAAACCGATCCAACTCCTGGCCTAACCAGGAATAAAGATCAAGATGGATTGCAGCGAAACCCTGGGCACGTCATAACCATGAGTCGAGGCCCACAAAACGGCCGACAAAAGTTGGCCAGGATCAACCGCTCGCGCCGTGGCCCAGCTCTACCAGGCCCTGATCCTATGACTGTTAACCCATTACCGGTTCTGGAAACTATCGCTCTAAATAATCATTTATTTGAACGCCTCCTCGATATCGGAGGACAAGAAATTACGATTCCGACCCACGCTGACCTGGTGACTAATCAGGATGCAAAACAAGATGCGGATCGTGAAATGCTGAGGATTGAGATTCAAACCGCCGACCCGAATATCCGCATCATCTGGTTTGTACCGAAGGATGACGTTTCACCGAATTTTAAGCCCCAACTGGACACCAAATAGGAGAAGCCATGCTTGCCAGAAGTTTCAAAGTCATTTCAATATTCGCCTTTATCTTCTTATTCAGCGCATCCGCTTTCAGCCAGCAAAAACAGGAAACCCCTCCGCCGAGATCCCCTGATTATGTTGATATCAGCGGCTTCAAAGGGAGGATCTTCGAGATAAAAAATGGAGACCCATACGCCATAGCATCAATCATTGGGCCTCTCGGCAGCGGTTTTAAGGGGGCAAAGATCCAACCCAGTCGCGATCCTAAATTAATTACGGTCCGCGATTTCCCCGAAAATATTGCGGTCATTGAAGAAGCTATCAAACGGCTGGATGTTACGCCGCCGCCGAGGGCATCTCAACCACCTCCTGAACGTGAGCCAAATCTCGAGCTGCGCATGTTTTTGCTCATTGCTTCCAACAAAGAAGGCGGAAGCAACCAATATCCCGATGAATTAAAGGACGTACTCAAACAACTTCAAGGCACTCTTAATTACAAAAACTATTACCTCCTGACACCAATCGTTCAGCGGATATGGGCGCCTTCGGGAGCGCGGGGAGAGGGGGTAACAACTGTTGGCGAGCCTCTGTATGAAAAAGTGATCAATGCTAAATACAGCTATGTCATCACTCAATTTCGGCTTCAACCTCCATTCGCTGAAACCAAGACTCTTTTGCTTCAGAACTTCGATTTTAATATCTCGGGTGTTCTGGGTGATGACACCCTGTTATTTGGCAGCGCTCGCATTAGCAACCAATTGATGATTCGCGATGGCGAGAAGGTGGTCATGGGAACGGCTAGTATGCGAGATAAGGCGTTAGTTGTCGTGCTTTCGATCAAGGTCGTGCCATAGGCCACAATTTCTATATCTCCCCCAACTCAAACCAAACACACCAGGGGCGGACACCCAATCCGCCCCTTCTCTTTCCACATCCCTCTCATTGCGGTATAACTGCACTCGCACTATCAAACAACCTCTAAACAAGAGCGAATGAGGCAGAAAAATGATGAAATTCGCGATGGCAAATTATGCTCTGCTGCTGCTATTGCTCTACGCATTTGCCAGTGCATTAGCACAAAATTCGAATCAACCGGCGCCGATCCCGCTTTGGGCTGAGGGCGCGCCCGGCGCGAAAGGCTCACAGCCCGAAGACATACCGAGTATCCAGCTCTACCAGCCTTCACCAGATAGAGCAACGGGATCGGCAATCGTCGTCTGCCCCGGTGGCGGTTATCGCGTCCTGGCGCCGCACGAGGGACACGATATCGCCGTCTGGCTCAACAGCATTGGCGTGACCGCCGTTGTTTTGAAGTATCGTCTTGCGCCCAGGTATGGCCATCCATCGCCGATGCAGGA
>JAKEHZ010000170.1 GCA_022614735.1 Acidobacteriota bacterium
CCCCGTCGCCCCGTCGCCCCGTCCCCCAGTCTCCCCCGCTCTCCCGCTTTCCCGCTCTTTCTTCCAAATCCGCAATCCGCAGGGGGGTTTTCAGAAAAAAGTTCCCGCTTTCTGTAAAATTTCTTTCGCGGTTCGCGATGTCTATGCTATATTGCTGGCCGTCTGAGGACCCCCCCTAAAATCAGACATTGCCCTGTCTAGGAAATGGACTTTTGGTGCCGTCCCTCGAAACCGTAGAGCTGTTGAAGAGTTGATTGCTGATTCATTGCTTTAATTGCTGATTGATTGCCGTGCAAGTCCTCCGCCGCCCCAAGACTCCGGCAGCCCTGGTCTGAATCGCCCTTCAGTGCTCCTCCTAACAACTGTTTTGTCTTGTTATTTGGTTTTTTAACGGCGCTCTTATCTTCTTTACATCGTGATTCACCCGATCCTGGCATTGGATCATCCATCAAAAAACATCAAATAGATGATAGATAAGATGGATGATGGACAGATGCCGGGGCAACCCGAAAACCAGTCGAGTTATTCTAAGACTACGTGTCTAGCTAGATGCCCCGTCTGCAAGGGATACGGTACCCACCGTTCAAGTAGCGGCGAGAACCGTGGTCATAGGAAATGAAATCGACAAAAAATATAATTAAAAATAAAGGCAAACAGGAGATGACCAAATGAGTGCAGCGATTCAACTAGTTAATCAATCAGTAGTCGAAGCTGAACCCTTCGAGAAACAAGTCGATAAGCAATTCAGCAATGTATCTCTCTTTGAGATGGCGCCGGAGCAGCGTTTGCGCCGTGCGCTTGCTTACATCACACAGCTTCAAGCTGAAGTTCGTACACTGCGAGAAGAACTGATACGTGCTGAGCGTACGGTGACGCATTATGAACAGTTGTTGCGAAATGCAATGTTGCGCGAACAAGAATTGCGCGCACAACTGATCAAGGAGATGCAGATCTGATTTTTTTCGGGAGTTGGTGAGCGACCCGCGTCAATGATCCTGTCTGCCGGCGTGGTTGTTCCCATTTATTGTTCTTTTCTTTTCCAAGGCACCGTTTCTCTTTGCCCCGTTAAACTGCCTTGGCAGCCTCGAATTTCCCACCGACCTCTTCCTCTTGAAATATTATTAGATTCGAATCCCAAGACAGAAGCCTGTGATCTTGGTCGAATTGCCGACACCTGACCCTCAAAAACACGCGCTGATCTATTTGAAAATTCGACTATCATTGTATAAGCTGTGCGCCTGAGTTAGTGCTAATCAAGCAGAATAAACCGATGCTTTTTACCGAATGATTTCTGTAATTAAACAATTCCTTACCGATGAGCAAGGCCAAGATGTGGTCGAGTACTCGTTGATGCTTGTCATAATAGGCACCCTCGTTCTCATCTATCTCACAGGAGTGGGGCTAAATATAGCTTCTATTCTCAGCAAAATCGGGGACAAATTGGAATTGATCTCAAATACGGTGAAGTAGACTCCGATGAACTCGCGCACCGCTTCGATCGAAGTTGTTGTGGCAGGGCTGTTGTGAGGTTATGAGCTGAGGCTGTCCCAAGTGACGGCTTGACAATCTATTTTAGATCGACAAAAATACGCGCCTTGATTTTGCGACAAACGGTTTGAAAATCCGGGGGCGTAGCTCAGTTGGTAGAGCAAGAGACTCTTAATCTCTGGGTCGAAGGTTCGAGCCCTTCCGCCCTCACCAGTTATCGATAAGGCGGGCATCGACCCGCTTTATCTATCTTAGCGATCCCAAACCCAAATCTGATCAGACAGGAAGATTCTTCCAACCGCTTGCTGAAGTTGGCAGAATTTTATGACCTCATGATCCTGCCTACTCAAGGCTCTATGCCCGTCACAGGAGAAGTCACACCCGTTTCCGCTCACGGTCCCGCTCAGCACCAGCCTAAGAACTGGAGACGGGCGGGATCTGTAAATATTTGTAACCACCAATGCAATTTTTGCGCCTTTACAGTTGGCAAAGTTCTCTGATCTCGAAGGGGTGGAATTCATCTCCGCATTGGCTGGCGATGCAATTACTGGGTCTGCCCAAACTGAATGAGTAGAATGGCAGAAATGTCTGGACCTGAAGTCGTTGGTTCGACACAGGCTCAGGGTCAAGAACTGACAGACGATGAACTCGTCGCAGCCGTGCTCGCGGGGAAAGAAGCCGCGTTCACACGACTGTTCGAACGACACCGCCAGCTCGTCTCGCGGCTAGGGTATCGTTTTTTTACCCGTCGCGAACAGGTCGAGGAGATCATCCAGGAGAGCTTTATCAAAGCCTATTTTGCTCTTGATGATTACCAGGGCGGAAACGAAAATTCGTTCGCTGCCTGGCTCGCGCGGATCGCAGTCCGAACCTGTTATGACGAGCTGCGTCGGCAACAGAGACGCAGCGAGAGTAGCCTCGGCGATTTAACCGAGGATGAAGCCGCATATCTCAATGAACGTCTGCGCGATCTGAGCGCAAGCGGAAACATCGAAGGCCTGGCAATCTCCCGCGATCTCGTCAATAAGCTTTTGTCACGCCTCAAACCTGAAGATCGGTTGGTGCTGACATTGCTCAAGCTTGAAGAGCTATCAATCTCCGAGATTGCGGGCTTGACCGGTTGGACGGTGGCTAAAGTGAAGATGCGTTCGCATCGCGCGCAGCACGGATTGCGGCGCATATTACGTAAGTATTTGTGATGACAATTACTGGGAGCGCAAGCGCCCCCAGTAGTTGCAGAGGAGAAAGCGATGTGGAAAAGCAATAAACACCACATTGATAACGAGAAACTCGATCGGTTCGGCGAGGAGTTACTACACGCCCTTGAAGCGAGCGATTCCGAAATCAATATGGCCGCGAACTCGCCCTTTCTTTACCGAAGAATTCGAGTTCGAATAGAAGCCGAACAGAGGCGGCGGGTTGAAGAACGGGGCAAGTGGTTCGCTCTCCTGACTGAGGCGAAGCACTCGATTCCGGTCTTCGCCCTGATTGCGGTCGTTGCTGCCGTGCTTGTCTGGTATACACCTGGCGTGGTGACTCAAGTGCCAACGGTGAGTAACGGCTCGTCAGCTCCCTCGCAGATGTCGACGATTGGTGATATCTCTCCGTTTACCAATGATGAGATGATGGCCTCGATTGTTGATTGGAACGAGCGCGGTTCAAATAATAGCAAGGAGCAATGATGACCTCACAAGGCAAAGTAAAACTTCAAGTGTGGGTGTTGATCCTTGTCGTCTTCGTGCTCGGCGGAGTGACTGGCGCCTCGCTGGACCGTTTGTATATGCAGAAAAATAATCCCGGCCGTTCCGGCCAGGGCGGACCCGGCTGGCGTGGGCGTCAGCAGCAGATTATTGAAGATATGAAGCGTGATCTCAATTTAAGTGATGAGCAGGTGACGGCGGTCCGTACAGTTATGGATGAGACGCGCAAGGAGTTTCAACCGAGACGATTCTCGGAATGCCCCAGCTACAAAGAGATGCGCGAAAAAACACGCGCACGCATCCGGGCTACGCTCACGCCTGAACAGCAATTACGCTACGACGAAATTACCAGTCGGCGTGAAGCGGAATCGAACCATCAGCTGAAAAAACCAGCTCCATAAAAGATGTGCCTTCGATGGGATTGTAGCAATAAGGCGAGACCTCTTTGAAACCTAAGGCTCGATAAAGCCCTCGAGCGCTTTTCATGGATGGCAGCGTATCCAACCGTATTCGCGCATAACCTCTTTGGCGCGCTTCACCTATGATCGCCTCGGCCAGGGCGCGGCCGATTTTCATTCCGCGAAACTGCGCTCTGACATACAACCGTTTCATCTCGCATATTCCCACTTCAAGCTGACGCAACGCAATGCATCCAGCCGCCTGCCCTTTGTACCTGGCGAGAAGCAAACAACCATTGGGCGGTGAATAATCCCCCGGCAAATTGGCCAATTCTTCCTCAAAGTTCTGGAAACTCAAATCGACTCCAAGCGACGCCGCGTATTCGCCGAAGAGCGCACGAGTCTCTTCCATCTCATCTTCGTTTGTGACCATCGCGATTGTCAGCATCTGTCACCTCCGTGAAACTTCCCGCGCCTCGTAATCGCCGCTGAACAACAATCAGTGAAATGCCCGCTAATATCGCCGCACTTCCCACAGCAACACGCCAGGTTACTTTTTCGCCGAGCGTCAACACCCCGATCAATAACGCAATGATGGGGGTGACCAGCGCAATCAGCATGGTTTTCGTCACATCAACCTTCCTGACCAGCCAGTAGTAGAGCAAAAAAGCCAGCGCAGAGCCGATCAGTGCCAGATAGCCGAGTGAACCCAGCGCCAGCCACGTCCACTGCAGGGAGAACGGGCTGCCCTCCCAAACTGCTCCCACCGCGAGCAGCGGTACAAGACCGAAGATCATCTGCCCGCCGGCGAGCGCTGCCGGCTCGATATGCTGACAACGCGCCTTGACCAGCACATTGGAGTAAGCTACGAAAAATGCGCTCAATACCAATGCCACACTTCCCCACAACGCATCACTTCCTTCGACCTTCATCTGATCATAAAAGATCAGAGCTACTCCAACGATTCCCAGGAGGGCACCTGCCAGCCTTCGCATCGTGACACGCTCTGCAGGCAGATGATAATGAGCAATGACCAGACCAAATGCAGGTATCGTCGATTGCAAGACCGCTGCAAGACCTGAAGTGATGCGTTGCTCACCCCAGAAGATCAGACCGTAGTTCAAGGCAAAAGCGATAAAGCCTGTCCAGGCAATCATCAGCCAGTCACCGGTTTTGCGCGGCACAGCATTACGACGCCAGAGGATTAGCAGCCACAGGATCGCTGCCGCGATGAGAAACCGAATGCCCGCGAATGTGATTGGCGGCAAATCACGCAGGCCCAGCTTGATAAAAATCCACGTCGATCCCCAGATCAGGCTGAGGATAATCCACACGATAAAAGCTTGATTCATTGATGATGTATGTCAGGGTGCTATTTGTAGCGGTTCCCAGCGCTCTCTGATTTACCGCCTCTCTTAACATAACAAATACCCGCGCAGGACTGTTGCGGCGCTGCCGCCAAGCGCAACGCGGTCGCCCATCATCCTGACTTTCACTTGGCCTCCACGCGCCGAAGCCTGATAAGCCACCATTTCAGTTTTGCCGAGTTTCGCAGACCAGTATGGCGTGAGCATACAGTGTGCGGAGCCAGTGACAGGGTCTTCATCAATTCCCGCATAGCAGGCGAAATAGCGCGAGACGAAATCATATTTCGATGAGCTTCCGGGCGCGGTAATGATCACGCCTGCGTTAGTGAAGCGACGGAGCAAATCAAAATTCGGCTGCAGCTTACGGATTAAATCTTCATTTCCGAGTTCAAGCAGAAAGTTGCTGTCGAGTTTATCGCGCACGCGATTGCACTTGACATCGCCTGATTCAAGACCGAGCGCATCTCCCACAAGTTCGGGCAATTCGGCAGTTTCACTGAAAATCGCCGGGAAATCCATTTCGATCTCCTCGCCCGCTTTGATCGCGGTCAGCCATCCGCTGAGCGTCAAAAACCGCGCTTTTTCACTTGCAGCCAATCTGCCTGTCTCCCACAACGCATGAGCACTCGCAAGCGTCGCGTGCCCGCAAAGCGGCATTTCTATGGTTGGCGTAAACCAGCGTAGATCGAACCCGCCATCAGCGCGCGGCACGACAAAAGCGGTCTCGGCAAGGTTCATCTCCATCGCAACTTTCTGCATCCACTTCGTCTCTCCAGGTTCCTCCAGCAGGCAGACTGCCGCCGGATTGCCTTTGAATGGTTCCGAAGTAAAAGCATCAATCTGAAAGACTGGAATTTCCATTAAGTTAATCTCCATGTTGAAGAGGAGAATGCGAAACAAATGAAGAAAAGTTGGCAGTTGGCAGTTGACAGTTGGCAGTCAGAGGAATTCTTACTGCCAACTGCCAACTTCTCTTCATTTGTTTCGCATTCCCTAATAACCTTCATTTAAACCAATGCCTTGACGGCCGCTTTAGGACTGAACTCAATACGTCTCTTAGTGCTCACCAGACGAGCTTTGATCACCGCTCCCAACCGCTTGATCGCTTCTTCAATCGATGACGGCTCGGCCATTGTGAATGCCAGGCGAAGAGTGTTTGGCTGCGGCGAGCAGGAGTAAAAATACTCGCCCGGGCTGAAAGCTACCCTCTGCTCCATCGACTGTATCAATACCTGGCTCGCATTGAGTGACTGAGGCAATCTCACCCAGATAGCCATTCCTCCTTCAGGCCGATTCCAAACTGCTTCGTCAGGGAAATATCGCGCGAGCGCCGCCAGCATCGCATCTCGCCGCTCTGAATATGCTTTCCTGCAACGCTTGATATGTTTTGCCAACAGCCCATGCCGCACGAATTCGGAAATCGCCGCCTGTGAAAGCAGGCTCGCGTGCAAATCAGTCCTCTGTTTCACCGCGTCCAGGTAATCAATCACTATTCGCGGTGCAATAATCCAGCCGATTCGAAGACCCGGGAATCCGATTTTGGAGAAACTGTTGATGTAAATAACCAGACCGTATTCATCCAGCGACTTCAGCGACGGCAGCGAGACTCCGTCGTAACGCAGTTCACCATAGATGTCGTCTTCGATAATCGGTACGCGATACATAGCCGCCAACTCAATCAAACGCTGGCGCGATGCCAGGTCCATCGTGATGCCCGTCGGGTTGTGAAAGCTGGGAACAACATAGATTAGTTTGGGACGACGCTGGGCAAGCAGATCCTCCAATAGATCCAGATCCAGGCCCCTGTCTCCAACCGGGACGCTGATGTATTTGGACTGCTGACCGCAAAATACGCTGATCGCGCCTGGGTAAGTCGGATTCTCCAGTACTACCTCTTCACCGGGCCGGACCAGAATCTGGCGAATTAGATCGAGCGATTGTTGGCAACCGTTGGTGATCAAGATTTCACCCGGCTCGACAGCCACACCGAGATGCGCCATGTATGAGGCGAGATATTGTTGCAATGGCGCATAGCCGTCACTCGTGCCGAGTTGCAACAACCCGCGCGCCTCCCTTCGCAGCACGCGATCGACTGAGCGACGGAAATCATCGACCGGGAATAACTCCGCCGCGGGGAGCGCGTAAGCCAACGAAACTGTATCTTTGCGCACTATCGCCTCAGTCATCCCACTCAACCATTTATCCCGTTTTTGATCCGCAAGCAGTGCGCCCCACGGCATTGGCGAAGGCCGCCTGAGTTCGCGCTCGGCGCTCCTTGAGCCAGAGGCCGGCACAGCGCTGACGTATGTGCCACTGCCGACGCGCGAGCTGATCAGGCCGTCTGCCATCAGTTCATCGTAGGCTGTCGTGACTGTGCTGCGATTGACGCCGAGCGATTTAGCCAGTTCGCGATTGGCGGGTAAGCGATCTCCCATCTTGAGCGCGCCACGGCTAATCATCTCGCGTACCTGTGTGGCGATCTGGGCGTACAACGGTATGTGGCTGTCACGATCGAGCGCGAAAATCACGTCGGCTATACCTCCAAAATTGGCCTACCTGACCGTGCCATTTTATGTCTTATTGGGCAGATGTAAACAGCCAATTTCCGGCCATTTATTCCCGGCCATTTGATTGCGGATTGCGGATTGCGGATTGCGGATTTAAGAGGACCTTTCATTATCAAATCC
>JAKEHZ010000171.1 GCA_022614735.1 Acidobacteriota bacterium
GACAGATTCTTAAAATCTTTCGCGGCATCTCGATTTTCCGTTCGTTATTCTAATTTCTCCACAGATCTGTAGCGACCCCGATTCTCAGCATCTGTTTTGCTCCGTTGATTACTGCGCGCATCGGATCAGGTGCTCTGTGGATATCGAGAGAGGTTGCTATGGAGAGTCTGGATGGCAATCCACGCAGTTGCGCACCGCCGCCGGTCAGGCAGATGCCATTTTCGATCACTTCACAGGAGGTCTTAGCTGGAAGGTCACGCACAGTACCGTGAATGGCGGCGATTATCGTCTCGAGCACTGTCTCAATTGCCTCTATCACGTCCAGGTTACTGACACACAAGCTAACAGGACCACCGGAGAGCAAATCTGTCCCGTAGGTGACGAATAGCTCTTCTTCCTCAAAATCCTGTACCGCGCCGACTATGTGAATCAGACGCTCAGCTTCCTTTGGATAGAGCAAGACACCGTAGCGGAAGGCGATCATCTGGGAAACGGCGTGACGGAGATCGCTGCACGCTGTTCGCACGGCAGAGGTTTTAATCAAGGTGCTGGAACGGATGACAGCGATATCTGTCACTCCATCGCCAATATCAACCAGCATCTGCGCATAGGGCGATGAGATATCGAGTCCAGCGCCAATTGCTGCCGCGAGAGGTTCCGGAACGACCACGACTGCCGAAGCCCCCGCGCGACATGTGGCTTCGACCAATGCCTCGCGCTCTTCCTCACAGGCATCGGTCGGCGCACACGCGAGGGCTCGCGGCTTGAGCAATCCAAAACGCTGCGCGCGTCTGACCAATGGTTTGAGCAATGAACACGCCGCGTCGACATCGGCTACGACGCCGGCATGGAGTGGTGAGATGGATTGAGCGGTAGGATCCCTCCGGGCAAGCCGCGCTGCTTTATTCCCCACTGCCTCGACTACGCCAGTCTCTGGTTTGATTTTTATTAGTGAAGGCTCATCGGCGATCAAGCCGCACCCGAGCGCATAAAGCCGCGTATTAGCTGTCCCCAGATCGATCGCTAGATCCGGAGCAGACACCCACTTACGCAGGCTCGAAAAAAAGGAAAGTGACATGAAGTCTCCCATTATTACTTCTAATTATCAATCAACGGACAAAGTGGGGGCGTGCAAATTTGTATCAATTGAATGTCTATCGATTGGTCAGTTGATCGTGAGCAGCGAGATTCCCGGCATCACACGGAACCGCAACGGCAATATACTTGTGCCGATGCCTGATGTCACGAAGAGATTTCTACCTCCTTCTACTAAGTGACCGATTGCGTAGCGTTGTCCGTATTGAGATGGAACGATTGGACGTTCTAAGATAGGCAGCGCTACCTGTCCGCCGTGCGTGTGGCCAGCGATAGTCGACGTGACTCTCGCTGGGATCTGGGGGAAGAGATCTGGATTTTGGGTGAACGTGATTAATTGTACTCGATTCTTGCAACTTTCAATTCAAGTACAGGGACATTTGCACCTTCAAGAGCCACTTTCACGCGGTGGCCATTATAGCACCAATCGTGCATTCCCATAGTCGAAAAAATCGATATATATGAAACCTGCCAAAAATTCTCAGCTTTTTCGTTTGTTCCGTCTCCTCTTTTCCGCGCTACCGCCTACCCGACTCTCTTAATCTCAGCTCGAGATTGCGTGTTTGATAAACGTCGTTATTGCCCGATGGCGGAAAATAGACTTCGATTAGATTCCATCCCCCCTCTTGCCCTTTCAGGATTCCTCCTGCGACCTCCTGTACATTGTGACCTCCTCGTGTGCGCAACCTGTAGCTTTGTCCCGCTAATCCTTCAATTCTTAATGCCAGGCGATTAGCTCCAAAGGTCGTGACCTCGAGGACTTTGAGCGATGACGAGCGGTTACCATGCCGGACAGAGGTATGCGGAACATCGATTTCGATGCCGCCTCTCTGGGTGATTTCGATCACAGTGCGTTGACGCAATGTCGTCTCGTAATTGAAGCGGTTATCGGCCGTCACCGGATTAGTTGTAATCTTGTTCTTTTTCCCATCGACCACGACCTGTGTGATTGCGGCAAATGGGGGGAGAGCATGAGCCAGTTGCAGCTTCAGCGGCTCGTCATCTTCTTTCTCGATCTCATATCTAAAATTTGAAAAACCTGTCCGCGTTATGTTGAATGTCAATTTTTTTGACCCGACCCGATAATTCTGCACGCGTAACCTTTCCCAGCCAGCCGGGAGTTGCGGCGCAAAACGTAGAATGCCATTCGGCGCGTCTGCGCGCAGTCCCAGCATTCCACGGATTAATGGCGTGATAACCATCCCCGATGAGAAGAGTTGATGTGGGACCGATTCATCGAGAGGGCGATAGAAATCTCCGGAGAGAATTTCGGGATGATAGCCGAGCGCGTGGTCGAAAGTGAGATTGACCAACTGCATCAAATGAGCGAAGCCGGAATGTGGATGTCGATATTCATATTCTGCCGCTGCAACGAAACCTGTCAGGAAAGGCCATACGCCGCCATTGTTGTAAGCGATCGGATCGTAGGCCGGGCTGCTGTTGCTCAGCATACGCGTTCCCCAGTCGGTGCTAATTTGCGATGAGCTCAATGTCACGAGTGTTTCGCTCGCCCGCCGCGCATCCAGCTGCCCGAACATCATGGGGACTGCGGTCCAGGCAGTGAGCTCCGTATTCTGTTGCCCGTTCCTCCTCAGCGCATAAACATATCGCCCTTCTCTCTGGTTCCAGTAAAGCTCGTTAATTGCAGCAGATACTCGTTGACACTTTTGTTCGGCCAATTCACGCAGCGCCGGATCCCCCATCAGCACTGCCAATTCTCGCATTGCAAGCGAGGCTTCCAGATTGGTGGCGGCAAGATATATGTCCTGGTGCAGATCAGCGAGCAGTGAGCCCAGTTCAGATGCGCCCAGTCCGGCTTTGGAATTTTCCAGTATGCCGTCACCATCGGTATCGTTATCGATGCAGAACTGATAAGCCTTCTTCAGCACCTCCCATAACTCTTCGATCAGTTTTTTGTCTCCGCTCTGGCGATATAGATTGAAAACAGCAGCGATGTAAAACGGTGTCGTCTCCGCATGGTAGTAAGCATAAGGATATTCATCGAACCATTTGATCATCGCCGCCGCCTGCGAGATCTCGTGTGTGATCTTGCCGTCGGCGCGCTGGTATTTTGCCAGCAGGTTGAATGCCGCCCGCAGAGAATCGAAATCGCCATAGCCGGCCATCGCATAAGAATTGATTGCAGCATCGCCGCCGAAGAACCATCCGAAGCCCGGGCGCGCGCCTTCACCCGCCAGCCCCCATCCTGCTATCAGGCCGGATCCCAGTTCAGGGTTGTCGACCACTCCTTTATCGAGCGCAACCTTCGCCCATTCAAAAGCGAGGTTGAACGATGTCTCGGGTGTTTCGATGCTCATCATCTCTTCGCGCAAGCGGCGGTAGTGATTGAATGTCTTTTGATATTGCTCGGGGATTGAACCGGCGAGGCGCTGGTAGAGATCAATCACCGGCTGGCGCCCATCGATGCCGCCCGCGATGATCAAAGGATAGTAGAACTGCCTTGCGAGTTTCGGATCGACTTTGATGTCGAATCGCAACGCACCTGAGGCGAGCTGATGCGCGGGAGTTGCAACTCCACGCGTTGCCTCAGGACAGCCGAAAAGACCGTTGTATTTGCGGCGGCTCTCGCTGATGACGAAGGCTTTCAGGTCATCGCGCCACGCGGCGCTTTGACCGCCGAGCCCTCCCGGCCACATCGGCTTCAAATCTGGAACGAAGCTTACCGTGAGTGTGAGCGGGCGCATCGTATCGATGTCGAGTAAAATGATCGATCCCTGCTCGTCAATCGGGGTGAAGAATGTGGCGTGAATCGTGAACAGTTGATTAGATGCGGTGAGCGTCGTCGATTCGGGACGCGTGATGATGCGTTCGACATTCGAGCCGAAGTCGACCGGGTTGTCGGTGCCTTCGACACTGATACTGATTCGCGCATCGTGAAAGAGTTTGAGAGGGAAGACCCAGGATTCAAAATTTCCTGACTCTTTCCCGAGAAGAGCTGACTTGCGACCCACTGCTTCAAAATAGATGTTGGGACGCGCTGCGCGTGTCAATTCGATCGGGTTTGGCTGCAGAGTAAATTTGCCGGGCAAAGGTTGTGAATTGTTTTGGGGTTGAGCCGAAGCATAAATAATAAATGAAAAAAGAAAGAAGAAGAGAGAGTACGAAACAGGCGAAATAAGCGAAACAAGCGAAAATCTCTCAGCTTTTTCGCTTGTTTCGCTTATTTCGCCTGTTTCGTATTCTCTCTTCCTCTTTCGGATATCGCAGAGCACCATTGATTGTAGGGCCACCAAATTTAAACCTGTCCGGTCCGAACGATCTCCCGCCTTCTCGCTCTGGTTGCCAGATATTCTTTAGCTTCCTTATAAAGCCGTTTACGCTCGCTGCTCTTGAAGACTGCATCCTTCACAATTCGAATCACAACCTTTGGGCGGAAGTAATATTCGTCATAGAACCTGTGAACCCAGTCGAGCATCTCTGCCGCCGGCAGATGCGGGAAGTTAGCCATCGGCAGTTGCTGGCCAAGCTCATCAGACATGGTGCTGTTGAGGAAAACACCATTGGCTTTGAACCACTCGTACATTTCAGTTCCAGGGTAGGCGTGTGCGACGGATACCTGCAGCGTCTCGGGGTCCATCTCCTTGGCGTATTCAATAGTTTCGCGAATGGTTTCTCGAGTTTCACCTGGCAGGCCGATAATAAAATCCGCGTGGACCTTGATGCCTGCGCGTTTGCAATCCTTGACAAATTGCAGGCCGCGCTTTGCCGAGAGGCCTTTCTTGATGTTCTTCAGTATCTGCTCGTTCCCGGATTCAAAGCCGACGATGAACAACCGGCATCCGGCATCCCTCATGACCTTCAGTGTCTCGTATTCGAGATGAGCGCGCGAAGTGCTTGACCACTGGAATTTGAGCGGCTTGAAGGCTTTGCTCATCTCGATCATCCGGTTCGGATTGAAAGTAAAGGTATCGTCGTCGAAGAAGATCTCCTGCAGTCCTTCCGGCTTGAACGCATCCAGCGCCCATTCGACTTCGTTACAGACGTCTACGACCGAGCGCTGGCGCCAGCGATGATCGTCAAAGGTTTGCGGCCACAAACAGAAAGTGCAAAGCGCCGGACAACCGCGCGTCGAATAGAACGCTATGAATGGGTGCATCAGGAAGGGCACGTTATAGCGCCTGATGTCAAGATCGCGTTTGTAGATAGGCGTCACCCACGGCAGCCTGTCCAGATCAGTGATGAGCGGCTCGGGTGGTGTTGAAACCATCCGGCCATCTTTGATGAAATGAACGCCGGGAATTTTTTCAATTGACTCACCACCGGCAAAGCGTGTAATGGCGTAGTCGAACTCCTTGTGGGTAACAAAATCAATTGCGCTACTGGCGCGGAGAGCCTGTTCAGGGTGCGTTGTCACCGGAGGGCCGGCGAATGCTATCTTCAAATCTGGATTCAGTTCCTTCATCCGCTCCGAAAGCTTCACATCGTTTTTGAAGCCGACGTGTGAAGTGAAGAGCACTACGAAATCGTAATCTATGGCGATCTGCGCTGTCTCTTCCGGGCTGATGTGATGTGGCGGCGCATCGAGGAGGCGAGACTGGCCGCCGAGGTCTCGAATTAATGCGCTCGGGTAGGCGAGCCAGACAGGATACCAGTAACTTTCAATCTCTCGTGTTGCAGGCCAGCGCGAACTGGCGCCACCATCGAATTTTTCAAAAGAAGGGGGGTTGAGCAGAAGCGTTTTCAGCAAGGCTATCTACCTCTCCTCCGAAAATAGTTCGTAGTACCGGCTTCAGCCGGAAGCGGCTCGTTTACGAGCCTTGCAGGGGGTCTGACGACGCCGCTTCCGGCTGAAGCCGGTACTACGAACTATTTTCGTCGTTTCTGGGTGTCGCAGTGCGACATGAATGACTCCTCAGAAAATATAAACCACGAAGCAACGAAGAAGACGAAGAGAAGAAAAATATCTTCGCTCTCTTCGTTTCTTCGTGATTCATTTTCATCGTTTCAGTGCATCATCGCTACGTTTGAAAGAAATTCCTAAAATGATTGACAAAAGTGGCAGCAAGCTTAGCAGCAGGCAACGCTCTTTAGCAAACCAGGCGATGACACATAAGATCCAGTGGCTTAAGCAAATTTGAGATTTGAGATCTCTCTTGTTATCCTCTCAATCCTAATTTGGTTCGGTCGAGACAAAATGAGCGTGCGTGTAAATACCTGGATTTCGACTGTACAAACAGAGCCACCAGTCACTGTGGCTGAGGCCTTTGCCTATTGCGAACGGATAGCCCGCGAGCATTATGAGAATTTCCCCGTCGGCTCACTGCTTATCCCGAAGAGCAGGCGCAAACACGTCTACAGCATTTATGCTTTCGCGCGCACGGCGGACGATTTCGCCGATGAAGATTATGAGGATGGATTGGATGAAGTGGGGCGTCTGGCTGCCCTGGAGGATTGGGAGAGAAAACTCGAGGCCTCTTATCGCGGCGAAGCGAGCCATCCGGTTTTCATTGCGCTGGCTGAAACGGCTAGAGAACTGCGATTGCCGATCCAACCCTTCTGCGATCTGCTCTCCGCTTTCAAACAGGATGTAGTCAAGCGGCGTTATGCGAATTTCGATGAGGTGCTTGACTACTGCAGGTGTTCAGCCAACCCGGTTGGGAGATTGATTCTGCTTCTTTTCGATTATCGCGACCAGCATCTCCACAAGCTATCGGATCACATCTGCACGGGACTTCAGCTTGCTAATTTCTGGCAGGATGTTGCAGTTGACATACGGAAAGACCGAATTTATTTGCCGCTGAATGAAATGGAGCATTTCGGCGTGAGTATTGATGATTTGCGGGAAGGAAGATTCAGTGAGCGCTACGCTGCGTTGCTAAGATTACAGGTTGAGCGCACCAAAGAATTTTTTGAATGTGGACGGGCTCTGCCCGGAATGGTGAATGGACGGCTCGCATTTGAATTGCGGTTGACGTGGCTGGGTGGAATGCGAATCCTCGAACGCATAGAAGAACAAGGTTATGACACGCTGAGCGCGCGACCGAGGATCACGAGGTGGGACAAAATCATCTTGCTCCTCAAGTCATTAATGGGCAGTAAGCAACGAGCAGTTTTATGAAAGTGGTAACCAGCAGCAACATTCACTTCACGCCCTGGCACCTGCGCGACCGCACACGCGGATTGAAGCGCGATCTCGAAAAGACCATCCAGTCGAACTTCTTCTACTCTTTCCTCTTTTTGCCGAAACATAAGCGCGAGGCGATCATCGATGTCTACGGATTCTGCCGCGCAGTTGACGATATAGTTGACGACATTGTTTTAAATTCACCTCACGGGCGACCAGAGCAGATTGCGCAAGCCGAGTTGGAGAAGTGGCGCGCTGAGTTAAACAACCTCTATGCCGGTAAACCGTCAATGCCGATAGGGCACAAGTTGCAGCGCTTGCTTGAAAGGTTTCCGATACCCAAAGACTATTTCGAAGAGATGATCAATGGGTGCGAAATGGACTTGTACCGGCATCGCTATGAGACTTTCGATGACCTCTATCAGTATTGCTATCGTGTGGCCGCGATCGCAGGACTGATGTGCATAGAGATTTTCAGTTACCACTCAACGCGCACAAAAGACTATGCGATCAACCTGGGTATTGCGCTGCAGCTCACCAACATCTTGCGCGATCTGAAAGAGGATGCTGATCGCGGAAGAGTATATCTACCGCAGGAAGACCTGCTTCGTTTCGGCTATAGTGAGAATGATTTACGCAATCAAATCATCAACGACCGATTTACCGAGCTGATGAAGTTCGAATGTGCTAGAGCACGCAATTATTACAACCTCGCGGCCGATTATTTGCCGGAAGAAGATCGCCCGACTCTCACCGCGGCGATAACTATGGGAAAGATCTACTACCGTCTGCTGGAACAGATCGAGCATGTCAATTACGACGTCTACAATCATCGCGTTCGACTGCATCGCCCCGAGCGCTTCCTCATCGCTCTGAGCGAATGGGCCAAAGCGAGGGGGAGAGGGGGAGAATGAGATTGCGGATTGCGGATTGCGGATTGCGGATTTGGAAGAGAGTGCGAGTAAATCCGC
>JAKEHZ010000021.1 GCA_022614735.1 Acidobacteriota bacterium
CTGGAAACCCCGGGCTTAAGAGCAGCCAGATAGAGTGGATTGCGGCCGTTGAGCTGCAGCAACTCAACCTGTTTTCCTTCAATCAGCTTACCGACCGTCGAGGTCTCGGTTTGCACTGTTGCGGTGGAAGCTGTGATGTTGACCGTTTCGGTCACTGCCCCGGGTTCCAATATCACATCGACCTTGGTGGCGATGTTCGGATCAAGCTTCTTGTTACTCGCCTTGAATTGCTTGAATCCATTTGCCTCAACGGTGACCGTATATAGTCCGGGGGGTAGATAAGGAATTACGTAATACCCTTCGGCGTTGGTTGTTGAATTACGTTCGAACTCTCTGACCTCGCTCTTGGCGGAGACCTTGGCGCCGGCCACGATCGCGCCATTCTGGTCTTTGACGAAACCTGAGATCTGAGAGTTATCCGATTGTGCGAAGCCTCTGATTGAGGCCACAAGCAACAGGACAACGACCACTCCGAAGCCCAGACTTTTCGCAATCAATCTTCTCGTTCTGGTACTCATTTCTATCCTTCCTTTGTAGAGGGGCGAGAGGCGTAGGGAAACCTTTCGCATACATCGTTTCACGACTGCCCAACAGGTGGGCCAGCCAGAAAGTTGAAGCTCGATCATTTGCTGAAAAATTCAGCCAATGAAAGATTAATAAATTTTTTAGAACTTAATTGGTAGGTAAGCCATTCGTCCCAGCAATGAGAAAAGTTGCCAACTGAGGAAGCCTTGGTAGACCGCATTCAAGGCTGGTCATTTTTGACGCGTAAACCTCGTCGGCTGATTAGGATTATCTAGTCGGCCTAACCAAGTGTCAAGCCGAATGCCCACAATGGAGCCTCCGATCTGACAGGAATTTGGCGGTTTTAAAATAGATTTAAACATAAATTTGGATTATCTATCAGTTGATATGAGGGGATTGGTCAGCCGCTACAATCTGCGTTATGATTCGCGCCGTTTATTAAATTGGACAGGATTGACAGGATTGAACAGGATTGATCTACACAGCCAATTTTGTTCATTCCTGTCAATCCTGTTTAATTTCACCGTTACAGTGTAATGTTCTTCGATTGCGAAAGAGCAGGAGAATGGAATGCCCGAAATAACCGAGCGCCGCATCATCCAGGAGTTTCCGTGCTACTACGATCTCTACATTCCGGACGGCCATAAGCCAAAACCGCTGATCATCGCCATGCACGGTTATGGCGGCGACAAGACATCAATGATGAAGCTCATGCGGCGAATCAACGAACGGGACTATGTTATTGCTGCATTGCAAGGTCCACATCAGCACATGTTCATGCCTAGCGGAGAATCGCGGCAACACGGTTATGGCTTTGGCTGGCTGACGAATTTCAAACCGGAAGAATCAGTCGCCCTGCATCATCGCCTGGTGCTCGACATCATAGAAACAATGAAGACTTCCCGCGAAACTGACACGAACCGCATTTTCCTCGTGGGTTTTTCTCAATCGGCCGGCGTGAATTTCCGTTTCGCCTTCACACATAATGGTCTGGTGCGCGGCGTCGTGGCAATTTGCGGAGGCATTCCCGGCGATTGGGCGACTGAAGGCAAATACGATTCCGGCAAAATCGATGTGCTCTATATCGCCACGGAACGCGATGAGTATTATTCGCCTGAACGAATTCGGCAGAACGCCGAAGCGCTTCGTAGCCGCGCCAGATCAGTCGAATTGAGATTTTTCGATGCAACTCACGAAGTCCCGCGCAAGGCCTATCCGGTGATAGATGAGTGGCTGGCGCGGATGCTATAGCCTTTAAGAAAGATCTCCTCCGCTCTCAGCCCGCGGTAGCGGGCGCAAGAGTGTAGCCCCGGGTGAAGCGAAGCGAAACCCGGGGAATTGGTCGGCAATTAGACCAAGCCCGCGTAGCGTGCGATAGACGGTCTGTCGCCCGCTACGCAGGCTCGGATCTCATCTCAATCGTTAACCCCGGGTTCCGCTTCGCTTCACCCGGGGCTACACTCTTGCGCCCGCTACCGCGGGCTGAGGTGGAGATTATTCCTTGTCCGAATTACTCCAGTACATCGGCAGCATTGCGCTCCTCATTATTATTTTGTTCGTCCTGGCTATTGTAATTCACTTCATCAGCGCATGGCGCCGCAAGAAAGGATCTAACGGATCTCAGCCGGAAGACAGGCTATGACAAGCTCAAAGCTCGAAACACAAATCGAATCATTCTTCGCTCTCCCTCTCGTTGAACTGAGCACTGAACGCAGACAAGAGGCTCTCGCTGTCTTCGCCGCATTCAAAGATGCGCTCAATCGAGGCGAAATACGTGCCGCAAGCCGAGACACCGGAGGCCAATGGATCGTGCATCAATGGGTTAAGCGCGGCATCCTGCTGGGCTTTCGCCTGGGAGGCCTGGTTGATTACTCAATCGACGACAACTTTCGCTTCTACGACAAAGAGACTTATCCGACCAAAAGGCTGACCATAAACGATGGTGTTCGTATAGTGCCGGGTGGTTCGACTGTTCGCGATGGAGCACATGTTGGCCAGGGAGTTACGATTATGCCGCCGGCTTTCATCAATGTCGGTGCTTACGTTGATGACGGCACGATGGTGGACTCACACGCGCTTATCGGCTCATGCGCACAGGTCGGCAAACGTTGCCACGTCAGCGCAGCAGCGCAAATCGGCGGTGTGCTGGAACCTGTAGGCGCAATGCCCGTGATCATCGAAGACGAAGTCCTGGTCGGCGGCAATTGCGGCGTGTACGAAGGCGCGATCGTGCGCGAGCGCGCGATTCTTGCCTCGGGAGTGATACTGACCGGCTCGACACCGATCTTCGACGCGGTTCGTGGCGAAGTTTACCGGCGCGAAGGGGAAAAACCACTCGAAGTGCCTCCCGGAGCGGTCGTCGTCCCCGGTTCACGAGCAATTACAGTTGGTGCAGCAAAAGATTGGGGGTTGTCGGTCTATGCGCCAATCATCATTAAGTATCGCGATGATAAGACGGAGGCGTCGGTGAAGCTGGAAGAGTTTTTGCGATGAGGCGGAAGAGAGAATACGAAACAAACGAAAATAACGAAACAAACGAAAAAGCCTAATATTTCGTTTGTTTCGTTATTTTCGTTTGTTTCGTATTCTCTCTTCTGCTTCTCTATCTCGCCACATCCCCTTATAATCGCCCCTCGATAAAAGCTTATGAACATCTTTCATTTCACACGCGAATTGATGGAGATCGAATCCATCTCATGGAACGAAGGTGCGGCCGGTCGCTGGCTGAGTGATTATCTCACTGATGCCGGCTTCGAAGTCATCACACAACCGGTGAGTGAGGATCGGATCAATGTCTACGCGCGAATCGGCGATCCGCTCGTCACCTTCTCATCGCATATTGATACGGTGCCGCCCTTCATCGGATTCAGCGAAGACGAGCAAAATATCTACGGGCGTGGCGCGTGCGATGCGAAAGGCGTGATTGCGGCGCAGGTCTTTGCGGCGAAGGGGTTGAAAGATGAAGGCGTGAGTGACATCGGCTTGCTCTACGTGGTCGGCGAGGAGGACGGGAGCGATGGCGCAAATGTTGCAAACACGATACCGAATCGAAATCGTCATCTGATCAACGGCGAGCCGACCGAGAGCCATCAGGCGATTGCGACCAAAGGCGCGCTGCGAGTGGTCATCGAAGCCGGAGGCCGCGCGGCTCACTCCGCTTACCCCGAGATGGGGGAGTCGGCGATCGAGAAATTGCTCGATATAATCAATGATATAAAAAACACCGATTGGCCGTTTAAGGCTGAACTTGGGCCAACAACCTGTAATATCGGCACAATCAGCGGCGGGAGCAAACCCAATGTCATTCCGGAGTTCGCCGCATCTGAGTTGATGTTCCGTACTGTCAACTCTCCCGATGACTTGTTCAGGCAAATTACCGAAGTCGTTCGCGGACGCGCGGAGATCAAGCGTGGGTTTTCAATCCCGCCAATCCATATGCATACGGTCAAAGGGCTGGACATTCCAACGAGCGTCGTGCGCTTTGGAACAGACATTCCGTGCCTGACCAATTGGGGCTTACCACTGCTTTTTGGTCCCGGATCGATCCACGATGCGCATACGTCGCACGAATATATTCGCAAGCAGGATCTGTTGAATGCCGTAGACACATACGCGCAGATGGCGCGCACGCTGCTAGGATCTCAAATTTGAGATTTGAGATTTGAAATCGCTTTCAATCTCAAATCTCAAATCTCAAATCTCATCCGATACGGAGCTATCAATGGCAACTGGGAAATTCACTGCAGAATGGGGGACACCCGAATATCACGCATCTGACTGGTTGATCACTATCCATAACGCTTTTCGCGAAATTGATAGTGCGATTGAAAAATCACCTACTCCTGATGATTTTATTGAAAGGCTAAGAGAGCGCGTGCGGCGCGATTACGAACAGAACCGCGAGCAGATGGGCTGGAGCGAACGGACACGTGACATCGCAGCGCGCTCTCTGGACATTGTGCTTGAGACTCTTGATCTACCGAACAGGAGGAGATAGGAATTAGGGATTGCGGATTGCGGATTGCGGATTGCGGATTTGTCGTTTCCATGTTTCGTTTTGAACTCGATCCCTGCAGATAAAAAATCCGCAATCCGCAATCCGTAGTCCTTCAAATGAGGCGGCGGAAGAAGGATGGGGAATCCACACCTTGAATGAGACGTGAAGAATTGATCAGGTTGATCTCAGATGGCGCAACCATCAAATAACCGCCCTCACGCAATGAGTTGGTAAGATTGACAATCATTTGCCGGGCTGCTGTGCCGTGCAGATAAAGCAACTGGTTCGCACAAACAATCAGATCGAACCTCCCGGCCACTCCCTTCCAAAATAATCTATCAAGTAGATTGACCCGGCGAAAAGTGACGACCCGGCGAATGTCCGGAACCACAGTGTAAAACTTATCGAGAGGCATGACAGTGGTTCGGCTGGTTTGTTCGAAGTATCTTTCCAGCGTTTGTTCATCCAATTCACGCACTGAAGCTAATCGATAACGCGCCTGGCTGGCTTCAAGCAGCGCGCGGTTGCGGACATCAGTGGCGAAGACTTCAACCTCCTGTTTGCTCTCCTCAGTCTTGGCCTGATGAAAGGCAATAGCGAGCGAATAGGCTTCTTCTCCTGTCGAACAGGCGGCGCTCCACAAACGCAATTTGCCGCCTGGCGGATGTCCGAGCATCAACTCCGGCAGGACTCTTTCGCGTAGACAGTCGAATTGTTCCGGTTCACGAAAAAAATAGGAATCACTCGTTGCGGTCTCTTCGACTAATGCGAGTAGCTCACTCTGAGAGCCTGCTGCAATCTGGCTATACTCGATTGGCGCTATTCCTAAACGCTTGGCTTTTATAGCGACGGCGGCGTTGACCATTTCGCGCAGGTATGGGTGAGCCGACCATCCATAATGCTCAGCCAGAGCCTCCTCGAGTTTTTTCAGCGCCGCAGCCAGTTCCATAGTAGACCTAGAGATCAGCCGTCTCTCTTCGCCATTCTCCTGAACGCCCGCCGCTCTTGAATTCAAGCCGGACATCACTGATCGTCATCGCTCGATCAAGAGCTTTGCACATATCGTAGAGTGTCAATGCAGCGACTGAGACAGCGGTCAGCGCCTCCATCTCAACACCAGTCTGAGCGCTGGTGGAAGCAGTCGCAGTAATCCGCGCGCCATCATCTTGCAGCGCGATCTGGACATCGGCGTGTGAGAGCGCGAGCGAATGGCAAAGTGGGATCAATTCCGATGTGCGTTTTGTCGCCATTATCCCCGCCAGACGCGCCGTCTCCAGCGGATCGCCTTTCGGGGTACGACTCTCACGGATGGCCGTCACCGTCTCAGCTGACATCTTTACAAAGCCGCTGGCCTTGGCAGTGCGCGAGGTAACGGGCTTCGCGCCCACATCGACCATCTTGCTGCGGCCGTCTTCATCAACGTGTGAAAGATGTTTTTGCGGTTGTTCAGACATCACTTACTTAGCATTATCACCTCAACAAGCTCACCCTCATCCAAACCCGGCCGATCTTCGGGCACGATGATCAGCGCATCCGCTCGCATAAAAGCGACCAGGTCGGATGAACCGCTCCACTTGAGCGGCTCGGCTTCTGCGCGGCCATTACTTATCACCAGACGAGCCGGTTGGTGGCTGCGTCGCGGCGGCGCCCCTTTGACCGGACGTGTCAGGTAAGCGTGTATGCGCGGTAGCTGGATTTGACTCGCACCCTGCATCTTCAAGAGCGCCGGACGCGCGAAGAGATGAAACGAGACTGCGACTGAAACAGGATTGCCCGGCAATCCAAAGATAACCTTTTCTCCCAGCAGCGCAAAGACCGTGGGCTTGCCGGGGTGCATCGCGACTTTCTCGACCCGAACTTCGGCGCCCAGATCACGCAAAACGGGCTTGACCAGATCGTAATCGCCCATCGAAACGCCGCCCGAAAGCATCACGACATCGGCTTCCTGTAAGACTTCTGCAATCGCCTCGCGCGTCGCATCGAAATCATCGCGGACCAGAGACGCGCTCACTATTTCAGCCCCTGCTTCTCGCGCATAGCCGCCAAGCGAATAAGTATTTGAATTGCGAATCTGTGAGGGACCGGGCTTATCTCCAACTTCGACGAGCTCAGTGCCTGTTGAAAGCAATGCGAGTCGCGGACGCCGCGATACAATCACACGCGCACAGCCGAAACTGGCGAGCACTGCGGCCACTGAGGGAGTGATGCGCTCACCGGCTGCGACCATCACTTCACCGGCGCGCGCTTCAATACCGCGCGGAGTAATGAACTGACCCGGTTTCACCGCTTCCCCAATTTCGACCCAGCCATCATCGAGTACGCGAACGACTTCTATCTTCTGAACAGCATCTGCCCCTGCGGGGACGGGGGCGCCGGTCATAATCCGCACGGCTTTCCCGGCTCCGACCTCTCCATCGAAAGCGTGCCCTGCCGCTGCTTCACCGATTGCGCGCACTCTTGCAGGATGATCGGCGGTCGCACCTTCAGTATCGGCCGCTCGCAGCGCATAGCCATCCATCCGGGCCCGATCAAATGGCGGCAAATCCAGATCGGATACGGCATTGCGACGCAAGACACGCCCGGCTGCTCCTACCAGAGCGATCTCTTCTTCTGCCAGGTGCGGCGTTTGTTCGAGAATGATTTTGAGCGCCTCTTCGATGCTGAGCATAGACAGATAGAAAAGCCGCTCGAAAAATCGAGCGGCTACTACAAATCCTCGGAGGCGAAAGAAATCTACGGGGTCGGAGAAGAGAAATTCTATCTGTTCTCCGCAGAATTTATTATTTAATGGCGGAGCCGACGGGATTCGAACCCGCGACCTCCGACGTGACAGGCCGGCGTTCTAACCAACTGAACTACGACTCCGCATTATCAAATCTCAAACCTCTATAGGCACGGTGGGACTCGAACCCACAACCTCCACCTTGTAAGGGTGGCCGTCTACCATTGACTGTACGCGCCTAAGCCCATTTGAGCGAGCGAATATACTATCAAGCGATTAGAAGAAGTGTCAAGCTTTGCCTGACTTATATCTTCGGTTATACTTGATAACGCCCACAATTGCATCCGAGGATCTAAACATGCAGGTAAATAACCTACGACATCTAGGTGTAAATATCTTACTGCTGATCCTGTTGGTCTATCCCGCGGTATCACAGGAGAGACAGGAGAAACAGGAGAAACAGGAGAAGAAAGACGAGCAGGCCGCAACGATCCGGCTCGACACCGATCTGGTCTCGTTCGATGTCAATGTAACTGATCGCAAAGGCAATCGTGGCGCGCTTGGGTTGCGGGCAGAAGACTTCATAGTCTACGAAGACGGAGTGCGGCAGAAGATCAGCAATTTTTCGACAACCGAAGTGCCTTTCAATCTGGTATTGTTGATCGACACTTCCGCCAGCACGCGCGATGAGATCCTGCTGATACGACGTGCTGCGCGGCGTTTCCTTGATGAACTCCGCCTACAGGATCGCATCACTATTATTCAATTCAGCAAAGAAGTCGAACTAATCGCCAACCTGACCTCAGATCGCTTCAAGCTCGAAGCTGCTCTGAATAGGCTCAAGCCCGGCAGCGGCACTTCATTCTACGACGCGCTGCAATTGATTCATGAGGAAGTGCTCGATAAAGTCGAAGGCCGCAGGGCGATTGTCGCCCTCACCGATGGCGTGGATTCTTACGGCTCAACCACATTTGAACAGGTCATGCCCATACTCGAAAAAGGCGGGGCGAGCGCTTACTTCCTCGAGTTGAACACAGAGAGCTTCACTGAAGCTGGGATGATGCGCGATTGCAAAGATAGAAACCATTTTGAATTTTCGGCAAAACAATTGAGGAAATATCTCAAAGAGCACCTTGAAGGTGGCGATGAGGCCGATTACGAGGACCACTGTTCATTAGCACCGCTGGAACGCATGCAGATCAATCGCCGCCTTTATCAATCCGCCAGACGCGAGCTGCGCGAGATGGCGAAGAGAACGGGTGGTCGTGTTTATCCGATTAAACAGCTCCCAGAGCTCGATCGCGCCTATACACAAATCGCCTCCGAGTTACGCACGCAATATTCCCTCGCCTACTATCCCAGCAATGATAAGCATGACGGCAAGTGGCGGACGCTGCGAGTCGAGATCAGGCGCCCCGGATTTATTGTTGAGGCCAGGCCAGGATACCGAGCCCCACTTGATTGAATTGCACTATCTCGTATGTCCCCCTTCCCCTTTCTACCTATTTCGCATATCGATCCTCTCTGATCCCCTTACTCAACCTCTCTTTGTTTTTTCTCACTCTCACAATCACATCGCTCAAATTATTCTCTCTCGTAGATTTCAGCCCCTCTGACAAAACAGCCAGGCTGTTTGTCCGAACGAGGATTCAATTATCTGGGCCAGGCACACTCATTGCTTTCAGATCGTGGGTGCAAGCGAGGAGAAGTATTTCGAAATTAAGTAAGTTGGGAGGCAGAGTATGGCTGGCATTAGTAAAGAACAAAGAAAGCGAGATGAAAAATCACTCGCCACATTTTTGATCTCCTTCAACATCACGTTGCTTGGCGCATTTCTATTGATCTCAATCTATCAAAGCGTCAATTAGCCAAGCTGAAGAGGGAAAACGGAACAAACGGAAATAACGGAACAAACGGAAAAATCCTAGAGAATTTCCGTTTGTTCCGTTATTTCCGTTTGTTCCGTTTTCC
>JAKEHZ010000022.1 GCA_022614735.1 Acidobacteriota bacterium
AGGGAAAACGGAACAAACGGAAATAACGGAACAAACGGAAAAATCCTAGAGAATTTCCGTTTGTTCCGTTATTTCCGTTTGTTCCGTTTTCCCTCTTCATCTCTCCGATGGTCCTTGTTCAACCGTAAATGAGATAGTCTTTTTAGCCGATTGTTCCTTTTGCCTGTTCGTCAGAAACTCAATTCGCGTTTCAGACTTTCGACGTTCGGTAGTGTTTGTAAGCAGAGCGAGCCGCGCTCTTTCGAAATCGGCCGCTTTGCTCAGATCATTGATCTGTTCTGAGGCGTTTGATAGCAATGCGAGCAGTTCGATCTGTGATTGGCGTTGCCGTTCTGCAGCGCGCGCTGACAGAGTCTTGAAACGAGATTTGAAATCTGCCTTCTCATCCTCGATCGTCCACTGGTTCGCCTCCTGTTCTGCTATTCCTTTCAATCGCTCGTCGGCGCCCGCCAGCTTCAAAGCCGCCCGCAGTTGCCCCTGCTTCGCGTAAAGCCTGATGTCTTGCCAGCGTAGATCATCCTCGGTAGAGCTGAATGGCGCAGTAACTGAAACATCATTCATGTCGATCAATGACGCAAGAAGGCTTTGCAAAGCTTCTCGCTCCTGTCCTGCGTTCTTTTGCAAGAGAGCAAATAACAACTTGCCCTGTGGTGTCGGAATATTTTTTGCCGTTTCACTCGATACCTTGATCGCTTCACTAACCTGTTTGCGATGAAAGAGCGATAGGGCTTCCAAAAATCCGGCCACTTCCTGATCCACACTGCCTGTTCCACGAAGTCGCTGGTCAAGAGATCGCCATAGATCGTCACGCCCATTTGCAACCTCCGGCGCAATCCAGAGCGCAGTCCAGCGGACCTGCCGCGAGACTAGCCGATCGGAAAGTAATGAAGCGATTGAATTGATCGCCTCATCTTCCCGCTTGCTCACTGCAAACAACCTCGCCAGTTCGATCCGATTGCTGCTATCGTCCCGAGACAATCTAATAAGCTGGCGGCGATACTCAATTGCGGCCGCAAACTGATTGAATTCCGCTGCTGTCTCGGCCGCCAATCTGAGCGCTTCGGCCTCCTCAATCTGATTGCATGGTTGTGGCATCTCAACCCATTCGGCATTGACTGACCGCGCCTTCACCCATGGCAACGAAGCAAGCTCGGCAGCCGCTGTCTCGCGCGTCTCGGCCTTGCCGAGCTCACTCATCAGCTTCAGCAATTTCAGCCCTCGCTCTGCTTCACCAATCTCAAATGCCAGCCGCGAAAGCCCGATGAAGGAAGCCGGCTGAAGCTGTTCGAGCGCGAGCATCCTTTCGTAAGCGGCTTTCAAAATCTCATCGGCCTCGGCTTTCCGTCCTTCTCGTCGCAGCATCTCCACAGCCTGGTTCAATCTCTCGAGCTTTGGTGGAGCTATCCTTTCAATGCGCGGGCTGACCTCGATACCGATAAACCGTTTGAGACCGGCCGTCGCCTGCGCGGTACGGCCGGCACGAACCTCAGCCCTGAATTGCGCCAACCGCAGCCAATCCGGACGTGGATATTTGCCTTTGAACCCTTTCTCGATCTCCGAGACCAGCTTGAGCGCTTCATTCGTTCTGCGCTCTGTCAGCAAATTCTCCAGATATTCCTGCTGCCATTCGACTCGCCGGCCAAACTGCTGTGAGCCGCTCGCGCTCACCTGTGTGGCGTTCTGTTTGTCTATTTCGTGATCGAGAGATTCTTCTACTTCCTCAGCGCTCCAGGTAGGATGCATCCGCAGTCGATCTACAAAGTCGGAGTCATATTCATAACGATCGATACCAC
Source organism: Acidobacteriota bacterium (assembly GCA_022614735.1). Taxonomy (GTDB): domain Bacteria; phylum Acidobacteriota; class Blastocatellia; order RBC074; family RBC074; genus JAKEHZ01. The sequence continues at coordinate 1,794 of JAKEHZ010000022.1, forward strand.
TGTTGCGACGCACCAGCATCTCGTAAAACGCTGCGAGTTGATTGCGCCCCACAAGTGATTCACGAATAACCATCTCTGCCAGCAAAGTGGATTCGCCGAGACTGCGCAAAAATCCGGCCTTCACAGCATCATTTTTTGATGAGGCTTTAACTCTCTCTTCTTCGTTTTCCTGCAAATTATCAAATGAGGATACAAGCGCGCGGATGAGCGGTTTGAGCTCTTCCATTTCGTCATTGCTCTCTCTGCCGATTTCGCTGAGGCGTTTGATGACGTATGGCTTCAGCTTCGTTCGCGCCTCAGTCGCCAGATTTTGTTTTGCAAGTGTGCGAAGGTAGAGACGGCAATCTTCTATTTTCGGCTCGACTCGTTCTCCCTTGCCTGCGCCACTGGTTTCCCCGCTGGTTTCCCCGCTGGTTTTAAGGATGCGGTTCCATTGCTCTCGCGCCTCTCGTTGCTTGCCCAGTTTGAAATATGCCGAACCGACGTCGGCGACGATCCCCTTGCTGAGAGGGTTCAATTCCGCTGCGAGCGTCAGATGCTCGAGCGCCTTCTGCGGCTCATTCTGCTCCAGATACCAGCGTCCCAGTCGCCACTGCATGTTCTCGTCTTTCGGCCTGCTCTCAAGCATCGCAGGCAAAAAGACTCCACTCGATGTGTTTCGTTTCTGCCGCGCTTTCTCGGACGAGGCAAGCCATCGTCCGTAATTTTCAGCGAGGTGGAACCAGTTGTCGCCGATCAGCTGTTGTGACGCATCCGGCTTGCCGCTGACCATCTCACCAACGGTCTTCCAATGCAGGGCTTGCAGAAAATGGGCTTCGTTCTCTTGATTCATATCGCGCGTAACAGTGCTCAGCTCAGCCTGTCGCGCAGACTTCCAGGAAGCAGGCATCGGAGAGGCATCGATAGCCTCACGCGCCAATTGCAACTCATTGTTCCTGACCAGATAGTTGATCAGTTGGAAGTGATATGGTGTTGTCCGCCGGATACATTGTCGTAATTCGCCACGACCGGCTTCGCCGTTTTCGAGTAGAGCCTCGAAGTAACGTTCGATGATCTGATCTGTTTGTGTCACGCGATTTTCAGCCCGCGATTGAAATTCGGCGCGCAAGGCCCGGAGCTCTTTTTCGCGGTCACCAATGAGACGCGCATACTCAGCGATTGGAGTGCGATAGTTAAATCCGTCGCGTTTGCGGTCTCGCGCCTCCTCGCGTTCAAGCAGCTCGATCGCCCGTTGATAAGCTCCGCGTTCAGAGTAGAAATTTACAAGTGCCATCATCTGACTACGGTAGAGCGACGAATCAAGCTGGTACGCAGCATCCATTCTCGTAATCAATACCTGTTCAGCCAGCTTGCTGAGTCCTGCGCGTTGGCCGAGGTTGAACAGGATCACCAACGTGTCATCGGCAGTGGCTACGCTTTTTGCTGAATTCATCCATTGCCGCGCGTCCCGATCAATCGCCGCAAGCTCAGCTCCGGTTGCGTATTCAGCCGCCACTTTTCCGGCTGCTTCAGGCAAAGCGCGATCGAATGTCACAAGCAGGCTGCGCGCTTTGCCTGCCAGAAAATTGTCACGGCTATCGGCGTCTCGTTTGATTTGCTCGCGCACCTCCCATAATCGCCGCAGTATCTGATCGAGCGGTTCTTCTTCACGAAGCGTTTCGATATAACCGGTCAACTCGTGCGCTTTCAGCTCGTGTTTGTAAAAATCTCCGGCAAACGCATTGAAAGCTTTTCGATATATCTCAATTGCCCTGGCCTTTTCGTCGCGCCTCATCCTTTCCGCATCAGCAAACTGCTCGCTGACGGTAAGGGTTTTAGGCTTTTCAACCGGGAGTTTTGCTCTGACGGCTTCGGCGTCACGGTGGCGTCCCGCTTTGTCTAAAGTTTCAGCAAGACGTTTAAGATATTGCGGGTCATCGTTCGATAACTCCCGCGCGTGAGTGAGCGCATCAACCGCGCCCTTGTAATCCTTCGCTTTCACACAGACATCTGCCAGCTCGCTGTGCAGTTCAACCATCTCCGGCTGATTGAGGATTGCTTTGCGCAACTCACGCGTGGCCCCGGCCCAATCGCTTTTCGCGTCGTAAATTCGCGCGAGCACCAGGTTCCAGCGATAATCTTTGTAGGCCTGTTGAGAGGTCATGGTGTAATAATCGATCAATTGATCGGCGCCGCCATAGCGTTTCGCGTACCGAATCGCCGTATCCACAGTCTCTTCAGCATCAGGCTCGCGATTGATGATCTCGATGTGCTGCTCAATCGCCGATTTGTAGTCTTTGATCTGTGTGAAAGCCTCGATCACCTGTTCGCGCAATTCGGCGATTTGGTCGCGGATTTCAAGTCGATCTAAATCGGATTGCTTGATAGCGCGAATGGTTTCACGATAACGATCACGCAGTTCATCAGGGCGCGATGTGCGAACGTAGATTCTCGAGAACTCGTTGAACACATCGAGGTTGCGTGGATTCTCGGCATAAAGACTCTTCAAAGTCCGTTCAGCAGCCGCCAGCTGCCCTCGCTCGTTCTGCCGCGCCGCCAGCTTGCGCGCGAATATGTAGTGAAATCTACCTCGTCCTCGCTGTGTGGCTTTGGCAAGCAGATTGATCGCCTGCTCGCGCTTATCAATGCGCCAGAGAAAATCGGCCGATTCGCTGAGCACGCCATAATTCGTGGGAAACTTGCTGACAAGTTGGCTGAGGATAGTCGCAGCCGCATCGCGGTTGCCCTCATTCGCAATGTGTTCGGCCAACTGCAAATGATATGAGATTGCAAACCGCTCGGTCCGGGCGGCGATGATCAGGCGCCGCAGCGTCGAGACTTGGCCATAATCATCTTCGTGCTCTATAAATTGATCACGCGCGTTGTCAAGGAAATCTTGTGATCGACTGCGCGCCACCTCTCGTTTGAGAATCGATGAAGCTTCAGCCCAGCGTCCGGTATCATCGAGCAGTCCGACATAACCGAGCACCAGCGATTCTCGATCAGCCGTCCGCGCGAGTTCGCTCTGAAAGGCCTGACGCAGTTGTGATGGGATGCCCTCCCGCTTATATAAAGTCTTCAATCTTCGGATCACTCGCCAGTAATCGGGTGACTCTCCATCTAGGGCTTTGACGTATTCGCCCAGGGCCTGTCGTGTCTGATGTTGCGCTTCGAGAATTGCAGCCGCCTGAAACGCGGAAAGAGTTTGGTCATTCTTCTGCCGTCGCAGTTGTTTGATGACCCGCAGCGCGTCTGCATATTGAAAGTAGTCCCAATAAACCGTGGCTGTATTAAGATAGGTCTCCTCGTCGCCGGCGCCCAATCTGATCAACTGCTCCCATTGCTCCCCGGCGCGTTTGTAATCGCCAAGCTCTGCGTAAATTTCTCCCGCCGCAGTGCGATAGCTTTCAACCGAGGGCGACGCATCAGCCACAGCGCGTTGCACTACCACAGCTTCTTCAAGAAACTTCCGATCTTTTTGTCCGAACGAGCGGGTAAAGGCAACTACTCTCTCGGCAAACTCCGGCGTGTTCGGATAGAGTCTGTTGAGTTCACGGTAGGCATCGACGGCTTCTTCGTAATTCGAAAGCCAGACGGCCGCATCTGCGCAGAAGAGTCTATAGGGAACGATGGCTGTTGATGGACCGGCATCTGTCGTTCTCCTGCGAGCTGCCTCCAGAGACTCTCGCAGCTTGTTGTTGCTCGCCAGATGCAGCAGGTACTGTTCACGAATCTGTTTTGACTCGAAATAGTATTCCGCCATCAGCCTGCGCCATTCACCCCATTGCCCATGGCCGATGTAGTAGCGTGAAAGTCCGTCGACGAATTTCAAATTATGTGGGAAGCGCTCGTGAGCAATCTGATGAAGGCCCAGATAAAGATTTTGATCAAATGTCGAAGCCTTATCACTGATGCCTGCGCCGGCAAATTTGTGAAGGTAATTTCCAATCTCCTCATCATTCAGTCTAGCAACCAGCTCACGTGATAATTGCTCGAACTCCTGTTTGCGCTCGCGCCGCAGATACCAGCGAGCCAGACGATCGGTCCAGATATTTGACGGGAAACGCCTGATCGCATCTTGATAAACCCTCAATTGGTCTTCAGCCAGATTCGTCTGGCCCAGCCATTGAAGCAATTGCTCATATAGCCCCTGCTCATCGGTGTACTTTTTGATCTCTCTCGAATAGAGCGCGAGGATGTCAGCCGTGCGATTCTCCCTGGCGAGTGAAGTGACATAGCGATCGAGCACCATCGCATAGGTCACCGCATTCGCATCCTTATCGTCATTCGACATCAAGGCCATGGCGCTGAAGCGCGTCGCACGCGAGTACCCATAGCTCCCGTTTTCGTCACTGACCTCTCCCTGGATACGAATCTCCTGAGAATTTGGCGGATAACCAATCGTCCTTGGACCGGATGCGGTGAGGTCTTCAACTCCGCTTGCAATCAGTGTCGGCACGAGAGGTGTCCCCACTTTTCGCCGTTTGCCCAGATAATCCAAAACTCGTTGGTAGATAGCTCGCTCCTGCTCGTGCATCTCACGGCCGATGTAACAATCAGCCAGCTTCAAAGCAACATCGGGAAACTCTGGCGCATCACTGTGGCGCTTCTCAAATTCAGCGAGCAATTCGGCTGCGGTCTTCGCCTCGCCCATTGAGGTATAAAGGCGGATGAGGTCGAGAAACATCTGCGCCAGTTCCGGCGAGGTCGGATACTCCCGTTTGTAGGCGGTGAACAAACGATGGGCAGCGGCGCGATTGAAATGCGAGACGGCAATCTCCTCTTCAAGTTTAAATTCGCCCTGCGGGTCTCCATCGGCCAGGACGAGAGACAACACTCCACCCAACATACCCGGATGTGGATCGGCATTCGCGATGTCCTGGTAAAACTTCAGATCGCCCGGAGTCAACGGAGTCCGGTGCTCACCGGCCTCAACCAGTAATTTGAACAATTGATAAAGGACCTTCGCACGCAGCTCGCTCCCCTGCTGCAATCCGCCCTGTTGATGCAGCGTGTAGAGGAACCGCGAGGCGAGATCGATTTGTCCATTTGCAATCAGCAATTGCGTTGTGGTGGCGAGCTCATTCACCTTCCACTTAACCCCTCGCGCCGCTCTGGCTTTTTCAAGCTGCGTGAAAACTCCAATAGCAGATGCATCATTCATTCCAGAATCATATTGCAGATAATGGAAGAGCCTGACTGCGACATCGAAATTCGCCGGGTTCCGGCTAGACGCCTGTTTCAACTCGCGCACGTAAGCGCGCAGACGGTCGCGGCTACTGAGGAACCCGTAGTAAAAATGCTCGGACTGCTCTTCAGACCAGAATGGATCGAACGATTTGACGTAGAGCGCTTCGGCCTCTCCATCCCTTTTCAGCTCAAGTAGCACACCAGCCTCTACTTCAAGAAAAAATCTTTTCTGTTCAGGGAATGCTGCTTTGTGTTGGCGTAGAGCGCGGAGCGATTCCGTGTAATTCTTTTGCTCAATCAGTTGCTCGATGAATTGCTTGATTACTTCGAATGCGCTGGGATCGGAGGAAATGAGGCGACGGAAGAACTCCGGCTTCTGATATTTCTCCAGACGATGCCGGCGCGCCAGCTCTATTAAATCACGCAGAATCGCGGCTCGCTCGTTTCGAGGCGCAATCGTAATCATTCGTTCGCGTGTAGCAGCTTCGCTGTCGAATTGGCCGCGGCGGTGATAAAAGGAGGCCAGTTTTTCAAGAGCTTTAACACTGTTCCTGTCGAGCTCGACGTAGCGCAGCATCTCCTGATGCGCCTGCTCGACATTGCCGAGCTTTTCGTCAAGCTCCGCCAGTTTGAACAGTATTCCGTGGTCTTGAGGATAACGCCTCTGCACTTCGGCCAGACGCGAGCGTGCTTCGGTAGTTGGGTAAGGCAGGATCGCCTGCGCGCCGAAAAATTCCGCGCGAGTGAAAAGAGCGGCCTCGATCTGTGCAGTGTGTTCGTCCGAAGCGGATACCGCATTTGCAACAATGTTTGCGCGTCGGGGCGCGACAACTGCGAATCCCAGCGAAAATGCAATCACCCCAAGCGACAGCAATCTACCGATTTTCACTCTACGCGTTTTCATAATGTCCCTCAATACTCTGTAATCGAAGTTTTCTCGCATTTTTCCTGGGGAAAAATGCGAGAAAACTTCGATTACAGAGTATTAAATCATCTCCCAACCACATCAAACTGAACCTCCACACTCGACTGGTTGTGCGCAAAATCCTCCGCCGACACAGTTAATGTGTATCGCCCCGAAGCCAACCCGGCAGGCACGCGCAGTCTGGCGATGTTTACTCTCTCTTTTTCAGACCACGCGAGGTGCACCGGTTGCGCGCCGTACATCTTCGCAACAAGTCTCATCGTGTCGCGATCCGCCGACACTTTTATCAACAACTCGTCACCCGCTCTCACGGTCTGTGCCTGTAACCTGGCTGTGAGCTTTGGCGGATGACTATCAACCACGAAACTCTTCTCTTCCTGATAGCCATTTCCCTGCTTGTCGGTCATCAACAAACGGCATCGATAAGCACCATCAGGCATCCATGTGGGCGCAAAAAACCGCACTTCCCAAACACCTTCATCCGACAGGAATTTCAATGGCAACGTCTCACCATATGGCAGTACGGCGAAGACCGATGTGATCGATGGATCGGTCTTGACTCGAATCACCGGATCGCCTGGCTGAATCACCCGCGGGCGAAGCAACGATCGTGGCGCGGCGAGAAACGCCGTGTATGGCGTGACGAATTTGTACTTTTGCGAGAGCCGTATGATTTCTGCAATGTAGTCTTCTCGCTCGCCATTCAGGTTCATCTCGTAAAGCAGCGCGTCCACACGTGCTCGCGCCCACAAACGAGGCAAATGATCGTGAGCTGTTTCAAGCTCGGGCAACGATACCTGGCGCTTTAAACTCACGGTCTCGGCACCCGATCTGCCTTGAATCACTACTTCAACAGCACGCGCGGGCGTTTTGTAACGACCGACGAAAGCGAAGGCAGACCTGTCGAAGCTGTGTGTCGAATGAGCCGGGTAGACGTGGTAGAAGTTCGCAGGATTGGCGGAGATGAACTGCAAGCCGTCAATCCCTGGTCTTCCGAGCCGTGCAAACAGGATCTGGAGCTGAGTTGAGATATCTTCAGTCTCTCGCGCCTGCGCAAAATAACCTCGGCATTTCTGCGTCAGCGCCTCAATTAACGACTGATTAGCATCGCTCCCGATTGCCAGTGCAAAGAGACGTGTTTTCGGCGAAGTCTCAGACCTGTTTATCTGATCGAAGGCCTGTGTGATCCGTTTGAGGTTGACGGTCTTGAGCGTCGGGTTGGCATCTGAAACCAACACCAGACTGCGTTCGCCGGCGGGAAAGGCGTCTGCAAGCTCAACCGCTTTGAGTAAAGCCTGTTTAAGATCGGTCCCACCGGCAAGCATCGAGCCCTTGACGAATCCCAAAGCGCGTTCGGCGTTCTCTGCAGTAGCAGCCAGTGGCGTCGGTGACAACGGCGAGAAGCTTTCGTTGAAGAGCACCAGATTGAATCGATCCTGTGGCTGCAGGCTGTGCAGGAAGAAATCTACTGCCTCCACTGCGCGCATAAGCTTTTCGCCATGCATCGAGAGTGAAGTGTCGAGCAACAACAGAATATTGCGCGGAGTGGGGGTTCTCTCATTCTCGGGCGCGGTACTGTTTCGCCCGTTAAATATGGCGCGCGCTTCAAAGTATCCGTCAGGTTTATTGACGGCCAGCGCTGGATCGCGCAAGTCGTAAGCTGAGATTCGCTCAGGCGCGCGATGCGCGATCCACGAAAGCGCGCTCTGAGGCACATCGATCGTATAATCGAATGACAGGTCCTCTTTAAGCTCTATCTTTTGCTCGTGATATTCGTACTCCAACTCGTTGGGCTGGGTCTTTATTGCCCGCATGGGATACGCTGCCGAACGGAACTGCAGGGGTGAGATCGGAGAGTCGCTCAGCACATGGATGCGCAGATGCAACTCTCCGACGCGTTGAGGCGAGCCGAAAGATGGTTTCAGCGGAAAGCTGAAACGCGAGGTGAGATTTTCAACCGGCAGCATTTCCGTGTACTCCAGCTCCAGGCGTTTTGTGCCATAAGCCGGGATCGGGAACACCTTGGCCGAGAACGCTGACGTGCCTCCGTGCTCGTCGTCCTGCTGCAGGAGGCCGGGGTCTGTCATTTGAGCTTTGATCTCCGAATAAATCTGATTGGCTCGGCGTCTCTCCAAAATCACGCCTGGCAAACGCAGATCGCCATCCCAGACGGCGAAATCGGCAATGGAGGATTGCGGCGGCAAGGCGAACAGATATTTGCCTTCGAGCACCTGGCTGGCGTGGCTATCGAAGATCTGCAAAACCTTAATCCAGGCGTGCTGATTGTCAATCATCACTTCAACCTTCATCACTTGCAGCGAGAGGATCGAAGCGTCAGGCTCGTTTTTGATGGTAGTCGGGATGAGCACGCCCGATTGCGCGCGGCTGCCTGGAAATGGAAAGTAGAGCATCATCGCGACAAGGACACAGATGAACAATAGCGCCGCAATGGGCTTAAGTATTCGTTCTAGACTTTGCCGGTTGAACGTGTTATTCATTCTTTGCCACCTCTTCTTTCAACAGTAGAGAGGAGTTGTCATTAATGAACATTGTCAATCCCGAATTTCGCGATCTACAGCAAGAAGTAACTGAACTGCGCGATCGTATGAGCAAAGCAGAAGGCAGGATCGAACAAGTCAATCGCGTCGCCTCTGACACAAGCCGCCAGACGATATGGCAATTTGTTATCTTTACCGTAACTATGGCCGGGGTGATGGCCGGAATGACCGTCTATCAGACCGAAGCCCTGCGCCAGGAAACAAATGCCCGTTTTGAGGCTATCGAAAAGTGCATGGATCAAATGGAAAAGAATTTGACTGCGCGTTTCGATGATTTGAAACAGGTAGTGCTGTCTGATCGCAAGCAAACAGCTCAGCCTAATTCACGCTGATGCGAGTGACGCCTGTCTCGTCATTATCACTCCTTGACTGATCTCAAATAATCTTTCTCGACACGGGCGATACCGCTGGTCGTGCCCAGGTATAGGTGTTTGTCATTGCCCGCAACACCCATCACGACTGCCGATGGAAGCTCGTTCTTCAAGTGAATCCATTTCTGCGATCGAAGCTCCAACACCCACACCCCATCGAGTGTGCCGGCGTACAATCGCTCACCATCGCTCACCATCGCGTTCGGATTGACTGTTAGAGGACCTGTCTCAGAGGCAAAACTCACAAATTCTCCTGCCGCTGTCAGCTCAAAAATGCCCCCACCATAAGTGCCGACGAACAATCGCGGCCCGATGGAACAAAGGCCAGATATCCAGTTGTGCGTGAGCCTCGAGTTGGAATCTCTGAAGACCCGCGTGACCCGGCCCGTCGCGATTTGAGCGAGCCCGTTGAGAGTTCCAACATAGATGAATTCACGATAAGGCGAGACGGCGTAAACGCTGTTGCTCGGCAAGCCCTGCACAGTCGTCAATCCCCGCCATTGTTTTGAGTTGCCGAATGAGAGACCGCGGCTCGTCGCCAGGGCCAGCCGCGCGCGATCCGCTTTTGCGCTCGAATTTCTCGTTGAAATCAAGGCAGCGTGTGAAATCGAATTACTCAGTAACCCATCCACCTTGCTCATTCGCTGCGATTGCAGGGAACCGTCAAACAAGATCAACCCCTGCGAAGTGGATGCGAGCATTCGCTTCGCGTCATCATCCCAAACCAGAGCGTTAATTTCCCTGATCGATTCCGATTCAAGATGCGCAAGCCTCCTGCCTTCGGATGTGAACAGATCAATGCCGTTTCTGAAACTTCCCGCCCATAACCTGCCCTGTCCATCGAAGGCCAGGGCTGAAATCAGATTGCTCGTCGGATTTATTGAATCCTGATCCATCTCCTGGCCGAAATGTGACAGTGAGAATCGTCCTGAGAACCTTTCGTCTTGCCTTCGCCAGATGCCTCCGCTACTCAACAACCAGAGCGATACCCCCGACTGCTTTTCCGGTTGCTGTCCCAACTGCCTATCAACATCCGTCAACCGGCAGGACGAAAGGTTCTCAGGACGATTCCAGACAAGGGGGACTATCTGAAAACGATCTGCCGAGCGCCCATCTGCGATGAGATGAAAAATTTCGCCGTTATCTTTACTAAACAAGACCGACCCGCGATAGCTCATCAGGCTCGAAAGCGAAGGCAAAGTAAGGAGCGTTTGAAAAGTCTTGTGTGCCGAAGAATCGCCGGAATTGGCGAGATGAGTAATTGAAGCTGCAGACAGGCCGAAATCTGTGGCGATGATCAGGCTCTCACCACTTGCTGCTACTCCCACAACTCGATTTGAGAGCAAGCCTTCCGTAGCTGAATAGCGTGACCAACCTGCGGCTTCTTTGATCCACAATCCATCGGCGAAAGTGCCAACGTAAAGTCGCGAGCCATCCGCGACGAGGCAATTGATCCCCATTAACCGCTCCCTATCCGCACCCGCTTTAATCTCTTTAAACTTGCTTCCATCAAATTCCAGCAAGCCGCCCGCAAATGTCCCGATCAGCAATCGTCCACGATCCTCGAGTAATACTGTAATTGCCTGCGTGTTCCGATTCGGCCACCGGTAGCCCTCAAAATACCGGCCATCGAAGACGGCCAGACCCCGGGAGCGAGTGCCGATGAAAAGTTTTGAATTGAATGGTGCCAGGCAGGTCAAATCGCTCTCGGGCAAACCGTCGAGCACTGTGTAATGCCTCCGCAGTTTTCCATCCGGATCAAATTCAACCAGGCCGCCATCCGTCGCTGCGAAGTATGAATTGTTGAACTGCGCCAGGTCGCGGACATTTTTACTGTTCTGGATCAGCTTGATTCCGTTGTGTGCAATCGCACGCCGCGCCTGTTTTTCGAATGGTATGAGCGAGCTTCGCTCCAACTCAATCCGCGCCGCATCGAGCTGACGTTGAGCCTGATGCTTGACATACAAGGCGAGGATTGCGACGGCGAGAAGCATCAAAATCGCAGCGACGATCAGCCCACGACGTTTCTGATTCAGAATCGGCCGGGCCGGCGATGGGGCCAATAATGCGGCAAATTGATTGAGCGGCCATTTCATACGGGTGCAACCTCACATCGATTTCGACGGGCGGGATTATGCTCAGGTGGTGGGATAGATGCGCCGTGACCTACTACGGTGGTTTGCGGTGCTAACGCGGATGGATGATTGCTGTCACCTCAACGAAGATGTAGCTATTACACAAGGTAGGGTGTGGATTCCCACATCAGTTTTCAGTTTTCAGTTTTAACTACTGAGCCGGTGGTGCAGTACGGGGAGCGTCAGCGACCTGAGCCTTGAAAAAACGGCCTCTTGCCGAGGCTCAGGTCGCTGACGCTCCCCGTACTGCACCACCGGCTGAGTAATTAC
>JAKEHZ010000172.1 GCA_022614735.1 Acidobacteriota bacterium
CTGCCGTCTGGCCCTTCAAAAGGCCCTGAACTCGAGCAACATTCAGCTCCAGAACCATCGTGCGCATCACTATCCTGGCGAGCTGTGGCAGAAGGTTCGGGAGAAAAAGGAGATCGACCGAACTCGAATCAAACGGCGCATTGGCATGTTCTCGCCGCAATGCCTCAGCACCCCTTCGGAGGCGTTCTATACCAAGATCTATCAGCGGCTTGACGATGACCAGGAAGCCCATCTCCGTTGATTGGCTTTTCTTATCACTAAAATCTGCTCTGATCCAATTCGAGTAAACCCGTTCTATTTCCTGCAGCCAACCTGGAGGCTCAGAGAACCGATTGCTGAGCTGATCTGTAGTCTCGCCCAGCAGGCGAATGAAACCTTCCTCTGACAAATGGTCAATGCTCAATCGCTGTGAGAAATAGTAATTACTATTGAAGGGAGATTGCGAGCGCCATCGCTTCAGGCGGCGTCGGGCAAGGTCGTGATCAAAAGCATCTTTCTCAGCGCCACGCAATATTAATATTCGTTCCGTCAATGTCAAAGCTTCATACCAATTGAGGGTTTCGAAGATAGTCTGATGCATTGTTATTTTCCCTTATTCTTCTACTTAGAGCCTGTTATTAACTTTGGGTTCGGCTCTTTGAAAACGACGCTTTTCCCTAGCCCAGCCGTTCACGGCTGGGTAGCGAGACACGTAATCCCTAAGCCCGGTTCACCGGGCTTATCAGAAGGCTTCAGCCACAAGTTTGGCTAAAGCCGAATGGGGAAGGGCGTTGAAACGCCCTCCGATGTTCTCCATGAACCCGACCCAGCCGTGAACGGCTGGGCTAGGGAAAGCGTCGTTTTCAAAGAGCCAAACCCAAAGTTAATAACAGGCTCTAGTGGTTTGTAGCAAAAGTTTCCGAACAAATTGATTTCGCGGTGCTCATTTCGCCTTGTATTGACGGGCACGGAACAATCAGCGCCCAAAAAGTTTGTCCAGAAATTTATGCTACAGACCACTAGCTCGATTCATCGAGAAATGAAGAGAGAATACGAAACAAACGAAATAAACGAAACAAACGAAAAGCTGGGTATTTTTCGTTTGTTTCGTTTATTTCGTTTGTTTCGTATTCTCTCTTCATCTCTGTTGAACGAAACTCAACCACTAAGGTGACTTCCGTTTGTTTCGTTTACCCTGCGGGAAAGCAGATTCGGCCCAGAAATGAGGGGCAGCCGAAGATTGAGCACGGAAGGTAGTCTATTGAACTACACAACAAATCATAAGTGCAGAAGCAAACAGTTGGAGCGATTTCTCCTCCTGTGACAGCATCCAACTCATCGTCATTCAATTCAATAAGGCCGGCCGGGTTGTCGGGCAGCAACTTTCGTTCTGCCTCGCCGAGACTTTGAAGATAGTCTTCATCTTTCCAACTGCGAACAATCTCTTCAGATTTCATATCTATTCTCCTTTGATAATTATCAGTTTGTGGCAGCGATGCTGCCATTACATACGACGGTGCTGTGAGACATTAAAATTGGAGCAGTAAGATAACTGCCCAACTGGGCGAGTCACAGCGCACGCCCAATCACTCTGAAAGGCATATTACCGGCTGTCTATTTTCTAACCGTCTTGGTTTAGGGGGGGTGGCTTCTAGTTTGGTTTGTTCTTCAATTTGTTACTGCTGAGTTAGATTGATATTGGAGCAGCTCGCAATAGTAACAGCCATTTTTTAAGAGTTCTTCCTGTTTACCACGCTCAACAATCTCCCCTCCTTTTAGGACAAGGATTTGATCTGCATTACAAATAGTACTCAATCGGTGCGCAATAACGATGCGCGTACAGGAAAGTGAACTCAGCTTCCGGTCCACTGCGGCTTCCGTTATACCGTCGAGGTGACTCGTCGCTTCGTCCAGTAGAAGTATCGCCGGTCTCCCCGCCAGAGCACGAGCCAGAGCGAGCCTTTGACGTTGTCCGCCCGAAAGGTTCGTACCTCCTTCTGATATCACCGTCTCATATCCCATAGGCATAGCCACGATTTCATCGTGCAGGCAGGCCTCGCTGGCTGCTTCGATTACAACGTCCAGACCGACATTCGGGTTGCCGAAGATGATGTTCTGGCGTATCGAACCACTGAAGATGACCGGGTCTTGTAGCACGATCCCAAATTGGCTGCGCAGGCTTCGGTAATCAATCTCCCGAATCGGAGAATCGTCGTAGTATATTTCTCCATCGGTTGGCTGAAGAAGGCCAAGTAATAGCAGCGCGAGTGTGCTCTTGCCGGAGCCCGTAGCGCCGACTATTGCAACTTTTTGGCCGGGCTTGATCACACATGAGATATTTTTCAAAGCGAAAGTGGATTCCCGGCTATACTGATAATTCACGTCACGGAGCTCTACCCGCCCCGTCAAACGATGTGCCGATCTGCCCGCTCCGGGAGTCTGCTCCGGGCAGGCTTCAAAGACATCTGAGAGACGCTCTAAATGAGCATTTATGACATGCAGCTGCTGCCCGCTTGATATCAGACTTGTAACTGGAGCCAGACACGTAGCGGCTAGTGCATTCACAGCCAGCATCATTCCGACACTCATCTCCTTCTCGATTACATAGTAGGCGCCCAGCCAGAGTAGAAGCACGGGGGCGAGAGTACGTAATCCTAGAAATACTGTTTCTGCCAGCGCGGATAGCCTGCTGCGTTCAAGCGATATGTTGAGTTGTTTGAAGAGATGATTGGACCAGCTATCAAAAACTCTATCTTCCGCCCCGGTAGCTTTCAGCAGTGTAATCCCATTAATCGCCTCGATCAGATAGCTTTTCTCCTCAGCGCCGGCAGCCAATTCACGCTGCGCCAGGTTGTATATGCGCTGACCGGTCATTATCAAGACCGCTACCTGCAGCAGGGCTATTAAGAGAACAAGCAATCCGAACCAGGGTAGAACGAATAGCAACAGGTTGAGATAGACGATCATAAACGCCCCGTCTAGGATAAAGGCCAATGTCTGACTGGTGAGCACCTCTCTTAGATGGCTAAGGCCGGTCAGACGCATCAGTAAGTCACCGGTTGTGCGCTCTTGAAAGAACTTATACGGCAAGGAGAACAGATGTTCGACGAATCCCAGCATTAAGTGACACTCAAGATGGCCTCGCAAATAAACCAAACATAAGTTGCGTAAATAACTCGCGATCACCTGAGAAAACACCATCACGATCATCGCTATGCCAATGATCTTTAACAACTCACCTCCTCGATCTGGAAAAACATTATCCACAATGACTTTGGTAAAGATCGGCAGGATGAGCCCCAGAATCTGCAACAGCAATGACGTAAGTAGCACTTGCGCTATCAAGCCTTTGGCCGCACTGTTCGAGAACATCATCATGAAGTATGCCCACAATGATACTGTCCCGCGTCTGCTCTGATTACTCCGAAATTGTTTGCCCGGCTCGAACGTCAGGACGACGCCCGTGAATTCTTCTTTGAACTCTTCATGGGTCACTTGCTGACGCCCCTGACCCGGGTCTATGACCTCAATTCGCCTGGGCGACCACGATTCCAGCACGACAAAGTGATTAAACCCCCAATGGATAATCGCAGGCAGACATAGATACTTCAGCTGATCCGGTTCCACTGAATATGCTTTTGCTCGCAACCCATATCCGCGTGCGACCTTCACGATGGTGAGACCCGACAGTCCGTCACGTCCGAGCGAACAGAATTCGCGAATCTCTGAGACTGTCGTTTTCCTTCCGTGGAAACCAAGAATCATAGCCAGGCAAGCGGCGCCACATTCAACAACGCTTAACTGATGAATTACCGGCACACGAGGCCGAATCGGGCTCCAATTCACCAAATATCGCGAGATACTAACGAGACGTTGCTTATTCATAGTTCATAATCGACATCTACATTGTTACTGTAGAGATAATAAAAGACGCGGCGTGACCCGACCCGCACTTTAGCCTGAAATCGTATCCCAGGACCGTTTGAGCAAGATGTGTTCGATTCCGTCACCTCTCCTCTTGCATGTACAGCTATCAAAGGAAATTTAATGCCCGATAGGAGATTCCCGGTAATTCCGAATTGCTCCACCGCCATTTCCGGGCTTATCTGCACCGCCCCTATTTCAGTAAGATATGCTCTGAGCTGGCATTTACCTTTGTTTGATTCAAGCCTGACTTCTTTCCCGATTGCCATGTGATGAGCATCGTTTGCGGGAATCAAAATGATAAACAATCTGTCTTGATCGCAAGAAATCGCTGTCCCAAAAGCAAAAAATGGTATTTTGATTGACAATATTTGTATGCCGGCCGCGAAAAGTAATGTCAAAGCTACCCACAAAGCTGGTAACCCATGCGATGACATAAGTTTGGGATAGACAGATGCATCCTGTCGCGCCCTGTATCGCTCTACCGCCTCGTTACGGAAAATGGATCTTGCGGTTTTGATAAAATACATCTGCTAATTAAAGACGAGAGAATAAGAGCAGAATTCCAGGTTGAGAAAAATATTTTGTTCTTCTGTGGAGCTACCCTTTCGACCTGTACATTAGTATTTGTCGTATTAAATTCTTGACCTTGTTCATGAACCTCTGCTAGTATCATCCCGTTATCAATGGCATAATTACTTAAATTCTGATTGCCCCAACAAGTTCAGATCAAATTTGCATTTTATTGTCTCCCGGAAATATTTTTGATTCGGGTTTCCAGTAGAGAAGAAAGCAAAAAATGAAGTGCGAGAAATGTAGCGCTGAACTGATCGGCGCGGCAATCATCTGTCGAGCCTGCGACCATAACAACGCGATGCATCGCCTCAGTCAGTGGCGTGCCAAGCGCACAGGTGACATGCGAAAGCAGAGCGCCATTCGCATTACTCCAAATACATCTACTCAGAGAACACATTCAGTTACTGAAGTCGATGCTAATCTGATTCGCTTCCCTGCTTCATCCGAAGCAACACCGAAAAAGTCGGAGGCGACGCCTTCTGCAGGCGAAATGGAGTCCGAATTATCGGGGTTTCCACCGTGGCGCGAGCAGTTAAAGGAGAAGGTGCGCCAGGCGCGAGAGAGACGAGTGGTCCAAAATTCGGTGGTGAGAGATGAGCCGGATGATACTCATCTCGATCCAAATCCGATTGTGGCAGCCGCGCTCAAGCGCATTCGCCGGACATCGCAGCCTTCGACAAACCCGACGGTTATCAGGACTGCAAGACGCGGTGCGCAGGCCGCAGCGCTTCTCGAAGAGGTTGAACCAGAGCTGGAGCCACAAGCCAAACCTCCGGTTCAGTTGCATCGGCCGGTGATAAAACGACAGGATCAACCGTTTACTCAAATCTCAGAGCCTGCGTCGAAACCTTCACTTACGACCAAACCTGTTTCTGCCAGAACCGAGACACAGGATCAACCGTTTACTCAAATCTCAGAGCGTACGTCAAAACCTTCAATTACGACCAAACCTGTTTCTGCCAGAACCGAGACAAAAGTCGAGTCGAAGAATCTGACACCGGGTCTCGTTACTGAAAACAAAGTCAAACCCGAGACCAAGAATCCAACTATCGGCGTTGGAAAGGTTATTACGCCGATCCCGAAAGGGCGATCGGAAACACCAGAGCCTAAAAAATTAGACCATCAACAGACCAGACCCGAACCGCCACCGATCATCGCCGCGCCTCAGAAGCGCCTTGAGACGCAGATCATCGAAATACCCTATTTCCTGGTGAGTGAGATTCCTAATCTCTTCGTTAATTCGGCAACGCTCTGGGTTCGAATACTGGCCGGAGCATGTGATTTCGAGATCATTTTTATGGCATTTCTGCCAATCTTCGCAGCTTACGCAACATTGAATACATCGCCTGGCAACGAAGCTTTCCTGATCCTGACGATGCTGCTCGCAGCAATTATTTTCGTTTATCAAACCATATCTCTCATGATCGCCGACCGCACCTTCGGAATGGCAATACTAAAGCTGCGGCTCATCAAGACTGTGGATGAAAGCCATCCGATTTCACGTCGACGGAAGCTCTTACGTGCCTGGGGTGCAACAATTGCATTTCTTTGCCCGCCTCTCAACTTCGCTGTCATACGCTTGAACAGGAATCGTCTCAGTTTACCGGATCTGATCTCAGGCACTTCACCCGTTGAAGAGTAACCCAAAGTAACTAATCAGCCACTTCGCCGCATGGCGGCGAAGTGGCTGATTAGTTACAACCCAAAACAGGTTCTCTGCTTCCAATGGACAACTTTTTGTTGCAAGCCCTTGTCACTGAGCTTGAATCAGTCCTGGTTAGCCGGCGATTGGGCAAAGTCTTTCAACTCGGCGCAACCGGCCTGGCAGTTGATTTTCACTTGCGTGATGGGAGATGGCTTACCATTTCCACTGATCCTCAAAGGCTTGCGCTCTATTTAACAGATCAATCACCCAAACTATCTGATGAAGGGCCACGATCTGATACTGCCTTCGTCGCGCTGCTAAAAAAGCACCTCGATAACGCGAAGCTTGTAGCGCTTGAAAAACTCGGTTACGACCGCGTGGTGAAATTTGAATTTGTGGCTGAAGGTGAAGCTGGACGGACGCGGCAACTGACTCTGGTAGTGATGCTCACTGGCCGTGCGGCCAATATTTTGCTACTCGAGCAATTGCAAGTCATCGCATCGCTACGCGAACGTGATCAAAAACTCACCACATACGCTGATCCTCTGCCGCCTGCCGATAAGCTTGACCCGTTCCTCTGTTCTGCTGAGAGACTTGACGAGCTGATCTCGGGCAGCGACGGCGATCTCGCTGCGGCCGCACAAAAACATTTGATCGGTTTCTCTCCGGTTTATGCCCACGAGTTGGCTTATCGCGCCGAGCGCAGCAGGCCTCATGATGCTCTGGAGAGGTTGCTTACAAGCCTCTCTGAATCCTCTCCCTCTCCGGTTATCTACTCATCGCCATCGATCGATGAGTTAAGGAGTGAAATCGGACGCGAAGAGATCAAACTGATCATCTCGCCGATCGCACTCGACCACCTTGCCGACCATAGCCAATCAAATTATGCGACCGTCACCGAAGCGGCAGATACATATTTCAAATTGCTCGGTGAACGGCGAAAATTTATCACTCTCAAACAGAAACTCATCTCTCTTCTTTCAGCGAAAATTAAAAAGCAGCGCGCGC
This sequence comes from Acidobacteriota bacterium, assembly GCA_022614735.1. Taxonomy (GTDB): domain Bacteria; phylum Acidobacteriota; class Blastocatellia; order RBC074; family RBC074; genus JAKEHZ01. Next base: position 7,133 of record JAKEHZ010000172.1, read on the forward strand.
TCGTAGGTAATCTGCTGCGCGAACGTGAGGGCTTCTCAAATACCGAGACTCATCGACGCTTCGGTGAATTGTTGCTCGCTAACCTGCACCAAGCCACAAAGACCGGCTCGGGTTTCACAGTCACCGATTTTTACGACGACTCACAGCCAACCATCGAAATTCCATCGGCGAACAAAGCTACGCCACAGGAGGCTGCCGAGCATTATTTCAAACTAGCTCGCAAAGCGCGGCATGGTCTGGAGACGATAAATGCGCGGTTGCCTGATATCGAACGCGATCTTGCGAAGCTCGAAATTCAAAAAGTTCAGCTTAATTCGATCAGACGGGCAGAAGAATTGTACGCTTTCTCTGAACAAATCGGACTGCCGTCAGCTCAGCCAGATCAGAATAAGAAAACTTCTCAGACGCCACGAAAGAAAAAAGAAGAGAAATTGACCGGCGTGCGGCGTTACCGCTCAAGTGATGGCTATGAAATTCTGGTCGGGCGGAAGGATCGCGATAACGACAATCTCACTTTCCGTATTGCGAAGTCATATGATCTATGGTTTCACGCCGCGGACTATCCGGGTTCGCACGTTGTGTTGCGCAATCCGCAACGCAAACAGGTTCCGCCGCGCGCAATCACCGAGGCCGCGCAACTTGCGGCTAAATTCAGCCAGGCGAAAGGCGGCGCAAAAGTCGCGGTCAATTATTGTGAGCGGAAGTTTGTGTCGAAGATGAAGGGCTTTGCGCCGGGACAGGTGCGGCTGTC